>JAQCAK010000015.1 GCA_027621895.1 Pseudomonadota bacterium
TGATAGCCAGCATCAAACCGGAAAAGCCGCCGATGGTAAACAGAATCACAAAGGCGATGGCGAACAGCATGGGAGTTTCAAAGGTCATGGACCCCTGCCACATGGTGGCTACCCAGTTGAACACCTTCACGCCAGTCGGCACGGCGATCAGCATGGTCGCGTACATGAAGTACAGTTCACCGGCGATCGGAATACCCACCGTGAACATATGGTGAGCCCAGACGATAAACGACAGGAATGCGATGGAAGCCGTGGCATACACCATGGAGTCATAGCCGAACAGTCGCTTGCGGGCAAAGGTCGGGATGATCGCTGAAACCACGCCGAAGGCGGGCAGGATCATGATATAGACCTCAGGGTGACCAAAGAACCAGAACACGTGCTGGAACAGCACGGGGTCACCGCCACCACCGGCATTGAAGAAGGCCGTGCCAAAGTGAATATCCATCAGCATCATGGTGACCACACCCGCGAGAACCGGCATGACGGCAATCAGCAGATAGGCGGTAATCAGCCAGGTCCAGACGAACAGCGGCATCTTCATCAGGGTCATGCCCGGGGCACGCATGTTGAGGATTGTCACGATCACGTTAATGGAACCCATGATGGAGGAAATACCCATCAGGTGGACTGCAAATATAAAGAAGGTGACGCTGGGCGGTGCGTATTCAGTAGACAGTGGCGCGTAGAAGGTCCAGCCGAAGTTGGGTGCGCCGCCTTCCATGAAGAAGGTCGATGCCAGCATGCCGAAGGCAAAAGGCAGGATCCAGAAACTGTAGTTGTTCATTCTGGGTAGTGCCATGTCAGGTGCACCGATCATCATCGGCACCAGCCAGTTGGCCAGCCCGACGAACGCCGGCATGACCGCACCGAATACCATGATCAGACCGTGCATGGTGGTCAGCTGGTTGAACAGGTCTGGCTGCACGATCTGCAGGCCTGGCTGGAAAAGCTCGGCGCGAATACCCAGTGCCAGCACGCCACCCAACAGGAACATGGCGAAGCTGAACCACAGGTACATGGTACCGATGTCTTTGTGGTTGGTTGTCAGAACCCAGCGCATGATGCCCTTGTCAGGACCATGGTGGTGATCGTCGTGATGGTGTTCTTCAATCACTGCACTCATCTTTTTCTACTCCTATTGGCTCGCCAGCTGGGTATTGATTTCGCTGGGCTGAACCATATCGCCTACGTTATTTCCCCAGGCATTTCTTTCGTAAGTCACAACAGCAGCCAGGTCAACCGGGTTTAACTGTGCACCGAATGCCTGCATGGCCGTACCCGGCTTGCCGTACAGAATAATGTCGATGTGATCCTGAATCGGACCTACCGCGAGACCTTGACCAACCAGCGACGGGAATGCGGGTGGTATGCCCTGTCCATTGGGCTGGTGACAGGAGGCACAGTTCTGCAGATAGACCTGCTCGCCTTTCTCCATCAGCTCATCCATCGACCATTCCTTGCCAACGGTCTGGAAGATTTCTCGGGCTTCCTGCTGCTTCTCAGCGACCCACATATCATATTCGTCCTGCTCTACCGCCTGCACGACAATGGGCATGAACCCATGGTCCTTGCCGCAGAGCTCTGCACACTGGCCACGATAGATGCCAGGCTCCTCGACGACTGTCCAGGCCTCGTGAACATAGCCCGGAATCGCATCTTTCTTGACTGCGAAGTCAGGTACCCAGAAAGCATGGATAACGTCTTCCGCAGTGACCAGGAACCGCACTCGCTTGTTCACAGGAATAACCATCGGATTATCCACATCCAGCAGGTAATGCTCGCCCTTGGCTGCATTGTTCTGAATCTCATCCTGCGGCGTCAGCAGCGTACTCATGAACTGGATTTCCTGGGCAGGGTCGTCGTTCAGGTAGGTGTAGCGCCATTTCCACTGGTAGCCCCGGACTTCAATGTCCAGATCCGATTCACCTGACTCATACATTTCGCGCAGGGTGCTGGTGGCAGGAACTGCCATACCCAGCAGAATGACGATGGGCACGATGGTCCAGGCAATTTCCAGCTTTGTGCTTTCATGAAAGGTCGCGGGTTTCGCACCGATCGACTTTCGATGCATCAGCATCGAGATAATCATGACCCCGAAAACCACCACGCCGATGACGCAGCAGATATAAAAGATGAGCATATGCAGGTCGTAAACTTCACGGCTGATTTCCGTGACCCCCTGCCTCATGTTCAACGCCGACCAGTCTGCCAGCGCCACATTGCTGAATAGCAACAGTGACAATCCGGCAAACCACATCCGCTTCACTCTATTCATGAATGAGACTCCAAATTAGAAAAAACGCGTGCCGAGAGCACAAATTCGACGGACAGACTTCTTATTCTTCGATTTCGGCCGGACACTTCGTCTGGTGCAGAGCAGCAAACGAGCCGCAATTATAGCAGCGGCTTCCGGTTTCTCAACTTGACGAGGATCAGCCAAAATTGTCTAAAAGCTTGACACTGCCGGGCTAATCTGATGATTCCCCGGAACTGGCTGGAGGCTTGTTAGACAGACCCGTCAGCCTGACAGGCGTCCATTCCTGGACAACGGCATCGGTCGGGCGGTTTTCTTCCATGGACTCAACCTGCTCTTCGAATGCACAGTCGACGCAATGACGGGATATCAGCTGGTCGTCGTCGTTGACCAGCACATAAACCCTGTCCTGCGCGCCACAGGCAGGGCAGGTTGCACCGGCAATAAAGCGTTTACGGGCCATCAGGCCGCATCCGGCAGCAGGCCGTCCTGCCTCAGCAGGGCTTCGACCTCGGGCTCACGCCCCCGAAAAGCAACGAACAGTTTCATGGCATCCTCGACCCCGCCATTTTCCAGCACTGTAGACAGGAACTTCTCTCCAGTCTGCCGGTTGAAGATACCCTCCTCGAGAAACTTCGAGAAGGCGTCCGCGGAAAGGACTTCTGCCCACTTGTAGCTGTAGTAGCCCGCGGCATAGCCGCCACCGAAGATGTGGCTGAACCCGTGCTGGAACGCATATTCCGCTGGCGGCTTCACCACAGCCACTTTCGCCCTGACCTGGTCGAGTACCTGCTGGACCTGGCCTTTCTCTTCTGGGTCGAATTCCACGTGCAGCCTGAAGTCGAACAGACCGAACTCGAGTTGCCGAACCATCATCATGGCGGACTGGAAGTGCCTGGCAGCCAGCAGCTTGTCCAGCATGGCTTCCGGCAGGGGCTCACGGGTCTGGTAATGGCCGGAAATAAAGGCCAGGGACTCCGCCTGCCAGCAGAAGTTCTCCATAAACTGGCTGGGCAGCTCCACAGCATCCCACGCCACTCCGTTGATGCCTGAAACCGGTGCGACGTTCACCTGGGTCATCATATGATGCAGACCGTGTCCAAACTCATGGAACAACGTGACCACCTCGCTGTGATTCAGCAGCGCCGGGTCATCACCAACCGGGTTGGTAAAGTTACAGGTCAGGTAGGCAACGGGGATCTGCAGACTGCCAGCCGGTTCGATCCGGCGACGAACCCGGCAGTCATCCATCCAGGCACCACCCCGCTTGTTTGCCCGGGCATAAAGATCGAGATAGAACCTGGCGATCAGCGTTCCATCTTTCCAGATACCATAGGTCATGACATCGGGATGCCACACCGGCATGTCATCAACGGCCCTGACATCGATATCAAAAAGTCGACGTACGACTTCGAACATCCCCTTCAGCACGATTGGTACGGGGAAGTAGGGCCGCAGTTCTTCCTCCGAGATATCAAAAGAAGCCTTTTTCAATTTCTCCGCATAGAAGGCCAGGTCCCAGGGCTCAAGCTCTTCCGGGCCACCGTGTTGCCGTGCAAAGTCAGCGATTTCCTGCAGCTCTTTCTCTGCTGCCGGCCTCGACCGGGCTGCCAGGTCTTCAAGAAATGCCAGCACCTCTTCGGCCGAGCGAGCCATCTTTCGTTCAACCGAGAGGGCAGCGTAGTGATCGAACCCGAGCAGCCGGGCCTGCTTCAGCCGGGCTTCAAGGATCTGCTGCATGATTTCAGAATTATCGAACCGGCCAGCGTCAGGACCCCGGTCTGACGCCCTGGTGCCATAGGCAATGTATTGTTCACGGCGCAAAACCCGGTCCTGGCAATAGCGTTGGACTCCCATGTAACAGGGCATGTCCAGTGTGACCAGGTAACCGTCCTCGCCCTTGTTTTCCGCGGCCTTTCTCATCTGGGACATGGCATTTTCGGGTACGCCTTCAAGCCGCTCGACTGGCACCAGCTTCGAGAAGGACTGTGTCGCATCCAGCACATTGTTGTTGAAAGTACTCTGCAGTGAGGACAGCTCGTTCGCCAAAGCCGCGTAGGCCTGACGTTCAGCCTCGGGTAACGCCACCCCGGCCAGGCGAAAGTCTCGCAACGCATTTTCCACAACTTTTTTCTTCTCGGCCGCCAGGGTTTCGAATTCAGGTGACCCGGCTATCGCCTGATAGGCTGCAAACAGTGCCTGGTTCTGATTCACTTCCGTACTGTATTCACTGAGCATGGCGATACAGGTGTTATAAGCCTCGCGAATCTCCTCTGAATTCATGACAGCGTTGAGGTGACCGACCGGGGAGAAAGCCTGATTCAATCGATCGTCCAGCGCTTCCCTGAGGGAGACCACCGAGTCGTAGGTAAAATCTCCGGCGTCCAGGATATGCTCCAGCGCCTGGCGGTTTTCATCCAGGATCGCCTTGATCGCAGGTACGGCATGTTCAGCCCGGATCTGGTCAAATGGAGGCAACTCATGCCGCTCAAGCAATGGATTCGTCATTTCGACTCCTCAAAATTATTCTGTGATGTGCTGTTTCTCAGGGATTCGAGCACCGGACCCGTATCAACTTTTCGATCAAACCAGATACTGAAAGAAAGCGCGGCCTGTTCCACCAGCATGCCAAGTCCGTCTGCCGTTTCGCAGTCTGCCTGCTGCTCACACCAGGCATTGAACGCCGTGGTGTGTGCAGCATAAACCATATCGTAGCAACGACTGTTTTTGTCCAGGACTTGTGCTGGCAGGTCAGGCAGATGACCTGCCAGGGAGGCCGAGGTTCCATTAATGACGATGTCATAGGCGTCCTGCAACTGGCTTTTTTCAATGGCTTCCACCTGGGCCTGGCCCAGGTGGGAAACCAGTTGCTGCGCTTTTTCGGGGGTTCGGTTATAGATATGAATAGCTGCGGGATTGCCTGATAGCAGCGCAGGCAATACACCGGCAACAGCACCGCCCGCGCCCACCACCAGAATTCGGGCACCGGTCAGCGACCAGCCCAGATTGCGGGTCACGTCCGACACCAGGCCTGCGCCATCCGTGTTACTGCCCAGAAGCCTGCCATCCTGATCACGACTCACGGTGTTTACCGCCTGACCCTGCCTGGCGGCTTCATCAAGATGATCGACGTAATGATAGGCATCCTGTTTACAGGGTACGGTCACATTGAACCCGATACCGTTCTGCAGAAAATCGTCTGCTGTCTGAGCAAACTTGCCTGTTGGAACCAGGACCTTTTTATAGTCAAGCTCAATACCACACTGGGCACCAAACAGACCGTGAATCTCCGGTGAACGACTGTGTTCAACGGGGTTTCCAAGCACTGCCAGTTGTATGGTCATTGAGTCACCTCGGTCAATCTACCCTGTGGCCCGGGAAGGGCAGGAGGAAGGTATCCTGTTACCGTCACGCTTTCAATTTCGGAGTGTGCTGTTGTGACTCGCGTGCAGCCAGACCGGTACTAGGCCATCGTCCCCGTCAGCTGATAGCGACCCCCGTCAGAGATCAAAAGACCCATCACCTCCAGGGTCAGCAGATCCACCATCAGTTCTTCCACCGGCACAGATGACTGCTCGAGCAACCCGTCCATCGTCAAGGGTCCGCTTTCCAGCAGCGCAAGCAGTGATCGTGCAGCCGGGGTCAATTGACCATGGCCCGCAAAGGGTTCCAGTGCAGCACCCTGTAATCCCAGTTCCTGCAGGACATCAGTACCGGATTCAACCAGGGTGGCGCCGTCCCGAATCAACTGGTGAACACCGTGCGACTGTCGACTCGTTACAAGACCCGGTATCGCCATCACCTCTCGGCCTTCATTGGCAGCCAGTTTTGCCGAAATAAGCGATCCGCTTTTCAGGGCTGCTTCAACCACCAGGGTCGCCTGGCAGATGCCGACCAGGATTCGGTTTCGGCGAGGAAAGTGAAAGGGTGCTGCGAGAGTACCCGGTGGATATTCGCTGACCAGCAGACCCTGATCACGAATGTGCGCGGCGAGTTTCCAATGCCTTCGGGGATAAACCTGATCACAGCCACTGCCCAGTACCGCAATCGTATCACCACCCGCGGCCAGGGCACCCTGGTGGGCTGCGCCATCAATACCCAGCGCCAGGCCGCTCACAATCGTGACGCCCTGCGCGGCAACTTCCCGGGCGATGCGTTCCGCCTGGGCCCTGCCATAGGCTGACGCTGATCGGGCGCCCACGACTGCCAGGCAGTGGTCAGAGGACAGCAGGCTTCGGCGACCACTCGCAAACAGCAGGGCTGGCGGATCGTGAATCTCGCGCAGTCGTTCGGGATAATCTGCGTCGATAACTGAAACCAGGTGATTCCCCTGCTGACCCAGCCATTTCAGGTCTTCATCAGCCTGGCGCTGCAGATCGTCCGAGACAGGTTGCTGCAGGACAGACGAGTCACCGGTCAGCAATGCCCGGGCCAGTTCACCCGGGCGATGCAGCAACAGCCGATGCAGCGCCAGGACACGGCGTGGATCCAGGAATGAATGGGCTTCCATAAGCGAGCAGCATGCGGCATCAGGAAGCGAAAGCGGGCCAGCCAGTGGCCCGATTCAGGATGAGAGATTCGCCCGGTTCGCGAGCGAAAAGGTCAGGGGTTACGTACGACGTCGCCTACTCGAAGCGGTTCCGTCGTCTCGAGCACCAGGCCGTAAGCCATGCGATCGAAAGCGCGGAAGATCATCAGGATACCCGCTCGCTCGCTGGGTAACTGCACCTGCTTTTCCTTCCGGTCCCTGGCAAAGCGGTCACGGATCATCGGCCCCTGCTTGGCAATCGCGAGAACCGTACCCACACCGACTCCGTTAGTGAGCCCCCGATTCACAACAACCACGTCGTTGCGACCGACCTGCGTCACGCCACCCAGAACGGTCATGATGACACCTTCCACGCGCTGTTCCGGGGGTGTGGGATAAAACGTGGACTCGACCCGACGTTCTTCAGTCGGCATGAGCCGGTCACCAATGCGTACATCTTCTTTTACGCTGACCAGATCAAAGGTCACGATGTCTCCCTCGCGATCGACCGCCTTGGCCAGGCCCACTTCAATCGCCTCGTAACCCAGCACATCACCGGTGTCAGGGTCCTTGTAGGTGTTGCCAGAACGGAAAATGCCATAAACGGAGGTTTCTTCGTCCCAGTCTCCCCGGGCGTAAAACTGATCACCAGGGCCGAAGATCAGGCGCTCGGAACGGCCAGCAAGGATATAGGGCGCTTTAGACAGGGTGTCTTCTTCCACAATTCGGCCAGTCGACATCAGGCTGGCCACGGCATCCAGGGGAATAGCGGGGATCGCACTGGACAGCGGCGACATCCGGACTTTGGGTTCGAGTTTCTCAAACCGGTCACCCTGGCGAACACTCTGCTGCGGTTTCAGTTTGTAAGTGCGCTCACCGGGTCCGCGCTTAAGAGTCAGCATGGGATCACCGCCGACGTACTTGAGCACGATTTCGTCACCGGGATAGATCAGGTGCGGGTTCTTTATCTCGGGATTAACATGCCAGATCTCGGGCCAGTACCAGGGAACCGTCAGAAACATGCCGGCGATTCCCCAGAGAGTATCGCCTTCCTTAACCATGTACTGGTCGGGATGGTCCTCTCGAAGCAGTGATCCAATGTCCGCTGCCATGGCGTAGATGCTGGTGAAGAGCAGCGCGATCAGCGCGACGGTTGCTCTGAGGTGCATCTTCATAGGCGATTCCCACCTGTAAATGGAGTACAATATCAGGTCACGCAGCTACCGATGACGCGGTGAGCTGGCCCTGAATCTTCAAGTTGTTCATAATCTTAGCAGCAGAAGTTGCTCTTTTACTAGAGGTATAAAGCTAAACCTTATGGCGCCATTAGAAATTCTCGAGTTCCCTGATCCGCGATTGCGAACGGTCGCCAAACCGGTCCAGAACGTGGACGGCAGGATCGTGGAGATGGCGGACAGAATGCTGGATGCCATGTATGAAGCGCCCGGTATTGGACTCGCTGCCACCCAGGTCAACTTTCACCAGCGACTGATCGTTCTGGATGTCTCTGAAAAACAGGATCAGCCACTGATCCTGATCAACCCGCAGATCATCACCGGGGAAGGAGAGCTGGAAACAAAAGAAGGCTGTCTGTCTGTGCCCGGTTTCTACGAACCCGTCAACCGCTACGAGCAGATACAGCTGGAGGCGATCAATCGAGACGGGGACCCGTTCACCCTGGACGCTGAGGGTCTGCTGGCCGTCTGCATCCAGCATGAAATGGACCACCTGGAAGGCAAGCTGTTCGTCGACTATCTCTCGAACACCAAACGACAACTCATTCGAAAGAAACTGCAGAAGCTGCAGAAACAACAGGCCTGATCCCATTTGAACATCGTTTTCGCCGGTACGCCCGGGTTTGCTGCCCGGCACCTGCAGGCTCTGATCGACAGCCACCACAGGGTTACCGCAGTTGTGACCCAGCCCGACAAGCCCGGTCGACGCGGCAAAAAGCTCATGCCGTCGGCGGTAAAACTTGTGGCCGAGGCCGCGACCCTGCCGGTCATGCAACCCGCCAGGCTCAGGGTTGAAGATCTGCAGGCATTCGACTGCGATGTTCTGGTGGTGGTGGCGTTCGGACAGATTCTGAAACCGCCGGTGCTGGCCTGGCCACGCCTCGGCTGCATCAATGTGCATGCCTCGCTCCTGCCGCGCTGGCGCGGCGCGGCCCCGGTCCAGCGTGCCATACTGGCTGGTGACTCCCAGTTCGGTGTCACGCTGATCCAGATGGACGAAGGACTTGATACCGGCCCGATTCTCGCCATGGATTCAATTGAAATAGATCCCCGTGAGACCGCCGGCAGTCTGTTCAGCAAACTCGAGGCTGTTGGGCCTGAGTTGCTGATCAGGACCCTGGACGAGATTGAGAGTGGCGCTTCCATTGCCCGTCCACAGCCGACAGAAGGCGTGACCTATGCCCACAAACTCGACAAGGCAGAAGCAGCAATCGACTGGACATTGCCGGCCATCCAGATTGACCGCGAGGTACGGGCCTTTCAACCAGAACCGGTGGCTTACACCAGCCTCGGGGACAAGCGCATTCGCATTCATCAGGGTCAGGTCTGCGACACGACTGGTAAGCCGACAGCTCTCGATGATACTTCCCCCGGGACTGTCACCCTGGTCAGCAAAAAAGGTATCGAGGTCCAGTGTGGCGAAGGAAAATACCTGATCGAAAGGATCCAGATACCGGTCGGGAAAGGATCAATCCTGTCTCCAGCAGACGTGCTCAACGGCTGGACCAATCTCATACACGCTGGCACTGTCTTCGGCGAGACGACCCCGTCCCATGAATGAATACGCCCAGGTCTGCCGATTGCTGAAACGCGTGGCAGAAGAAGGCCATCACTTTGACAGCCACTTTGAGGACGACATCAGCAGCAGCCAGGATGTTACTCCGTTCGTGCAGCAGATCTGCTACGGCGTACTCCGGCACTGGTACTTCCTTGATGCGGTCACCGATGCGCTGTCAAAAAAGCCCCTGCCGGACAAGCACCTGGACCTGCGCATTCTGATTATGGCCGGTTTATACAGCATCGATGAACTGAACCGACCTGCCCATGCCAGTGTCAACGCAGCCGTGGAAACAACCCGTCAGCTCAAAAAAGCCTGGGCCAGTGGCCTGGTCAACGCCGTACTGAGGCGATACCTGCGTGAAAAAGATGCCATCACCCAACAGGTGACTAACGACTCTGCTGAGGCGAGGTTGAATCACCCGGCCTGGCTGATCGATGCGCTGGCCCGCAGCTGGCCTGATCAAGGGGAAATCCTGCAGTTCAACAACTGCCAGGCGCCCATGACGTTGAGAGTCAATCTGCTGCGCATCAGCCGGGATGAGTACCTCGACCTCCTGGCCCGGCAGGGTATCAGCGCCAGAAAGGGTCAGCTCACAGACTCGGCGGTTTCACTCGACGATCCAATGCCTGTCGCAATGCTGCCCGGGTTCAGCGACGGACTGGTCTCTATCCAGGATGAGGCCCCACAGCTAGCGGCCTGGCTGCTGGCACCGGCTGCAGGAGACAGGGTACTCGATGCCTGCGCCGCGCCGGGCGGCAAGACCTGTCACCTGCTGGAACAGCAACCGGATCTTCACCTGGTTGCTCTTGACCGGGACCGAAAACGGATCGGGAGGATTACAGAGAACCTGGAGCGGCTGGGTTTTTCAGCAGAAATCATCTGTTCCAGCCTTGAGGACCTGGATAACAACAGGCAGTTCGAGCGCATTCTGCTGGACGTGCCCTGTTCTGCAACCGGGATCCTGCGCCGTCACCCGGATATTAAGTTGCTGCGCACTCGTGAGGATGTTGCTAAGCTCTCGGCACTGCAACGAGCACTGTTGAACAAGGCGCTGGATCTGCTGCAACCGGGCGGCTGGCTGCTCTATTCAACCTGTTCCATTCTGCCTGAAGAGAATGACGCAATCGTCAATACCGTCGTGAATGAACGTGATGACACCTTCATGAAATCGTTAACTCTGCCTCACGAAACAAACAGCAGATACATTCTTCAAACACCTGTTGGCTGGCAGTTACTACCTACCGAAAACGAGCACGATGGATTTTTCTACGCGATGCTTGGGAAACGCAACAAATGAAAATCATTATCCTCGGGGCAGGAGAAGTGGGTGGGAATCTCGCACAGAACCTCACCCACGAGGCTGGAGACATTACAGTTGTTGATACCAACAGCGACCGTCTTCGGGAACTGCAGGACCGATTCGATATCAGAACGGTCAGAGGCATGGCATCCCACCCCCAGGTAATGCGGCAGGCCGGAGCTGAAGACGCAGACATGCTGATCGCTGTGACTAACAGCGATGAGGTCAACATGGTCGCTTGCCAGATTGCTTTTACAGTGTTCAATACGCCAACAAAAATTGCCAGGATCCGATCCTCGGCTTATCTTCGCGATGGCGGCATCTTTCGCAATGATGCCATGCCCGTCGACGTCATCGTCAACCCGGAGGCTATTGTCACCCACGACATCCGGCGTCTGATTGACAATCCAGGTGCGCTGCAGGTCATGGACTTCGCAGAAGGCCAGGCCCAGCTCGTGGGTATCAAGGCCTATTACGGCGGTCCGCTGGTAGACCAGGAGCTGCGCTACCTGCGACAGCACATGCCCACGGTTGATACCCGGGTCGCGGCCATCTTTCGCAAGAATCGCCCCATCATTCCCCAGGGCAACACGGTCATCGAAGCTGACGACGAGGTCTTTTTCATCGCCGCGGCACCGGACATCAAGAATGTCATGTCCGAGATGCGCCGGGCAGAAAAGCCCAACAAGCGTATCGTGATCGCCGGGGGAGGGCACATTGGCGAGCACCTCGCTCGAACGATCGAGAACCGCTACGGTGTCCGGATTATCGAACACAACCGGCAGCGATGCTACGAACTCTCGGAGACCCTGGACCGAACCATTGTCCTGTCCGGAGATGCGTCAGACCGCGAATTGCTGCTCGAGGAAAACATCGAAGAGACTGACGTTTTTTGTGCGGTGACCAACGATGACGAGGCTAACATCATGTCTTCCATGCTGGCCAAAAGCCTGGGCGCCAGGAAGGTCATCACCCTCATCAACAATCCCGCCTATGTTGACCTGATCGAGGACAGCAGCATCGATATCGCAATCAATCCCCAGCAGGCGACCCTGGGATCAATCCTGACCCACATTCGCCAGGGCGATGTCGCCCGCGTGCATTCCCTGCGGCGCGGTGCGGCTGAAGCGATCGAGGCTATTGCACACGGCGACCGGACTTCATCAAAAGTTGTCGGGCGCAGGATCGAAGAGATAGAGCTGCCACCGGGTACCACTATTGGTGCCATTGTCCGGGGCGACAAGGTTTTGATTGCCCACGATGACATCCTGGTAGAGTCAGATGACCACGTTATTCTGTTTCTTGTCGACAAGAAGCGGATCAAGGAAGTGGAAAAGCTGTTCCAGGCTCCACTCAGCTTCTTCTAGGCCATGCATTTCCAGATTGCCTTTCGCGTCCTCGGCATCCTGCTGATGATGTTCAGCCTGACGATGCTGCCACCGGTGATGTTCTCACTGTACTTCAATGACGGTGAGCACAGGGTTTTTCTCACCGCCTTTGCCATGACTTTTGCGGTCGGCCTGTTCCTCTGGTTTATCTTTCACCGCAACCAGGCGGAAATGCGTATCAAGGACGGGTTCCTGATTACCGTTCTTTACTACCTTGCACTGGGTGTGTTCGGCGCACTGCCATTCGCCGACGAGCGAGGCCTGGGGCTCTCCATTCCCGACGCGCTGTTCGAATCCTTCTCCGGGCTGACGACAACGGGCGCAACCGTCATCGTTGGATTGGATTACCTGCCCGAGTCCATTCTCTTTTATCGACAACAGCTCCAGTGGCTGGGTGGCATGGGCATCATTGTGCTGGCCGTCGCGGTTCTTCCCATGCTGGGTGTGGGCGGCATGCAGCTGTATCGTGCCGAGACACCAGGGCCGGTGAAAGATTCAAAACTCACACCGCGGATCAAGGAAACGGCGCTGGCGCTCTGGGCCATCTATCTTGGACTCACCGCCATCTGCGCGCTGGCCTACTGGCTCGCCGGCATGAGCGGTTTCGATGCGATCTGCCACAGCTTCTCGACCGTGGCGATCGGCGGGTTTTCGACCCACGACGCTTCCATAGGCTACTTCAACTCGCCACTGATCGAGAGCGTGGCCATCTTTTTCATGCTTCTCGCCGGTATCAATTTCGGACTGCACTTCTTTGCCTACAAGGAGCGATCCGTACTGCATTACTTTCGAGACGAAGAGGTCCGGTTCTATCTGTGGATTCTGTTGACTGCATCGGTCGTCGTGGCGGGTGTGCTTTACCACGAGGGCATCTACCAGATCGGTGACTCGGTGCGACTCGCGACTTTCGAAGTGGTCTCCATTTTCACAACCACCGGATTCGGAACGGCTGATTTCACAACATGGCCAAGCATGCTGCCCTACCTGGTTTTCTTTGGTGCTTTCACCGGCGCCTGCGCCGGGTCAACCGGCGGTGGCATGAAAGTCATCCAGGTT
>JAQCAK010000016.1 GCA_027621895.1 Pseudomonadota bacterium
CCGCTCGTCATGCTGCAGCACGATCAGGCCCCGGTTTTCCGCTTCTTCCAGCAGATCACTGAATGACCGGACGCCATAGAAACGTTCATTAAAGCCCGGTTTCCTGCGCTTGATGGTCTGCTTGACCATGGAACCCCAGACCTTGTCCCTGTCCCCTGAGTCGGCGAGCAGGTCCTCAGCGGTTTCCAGTACCAGCGCAATGGCATCATCCAGGGTACTTTCCTCGCTCTCGGTCTTCTTCTCTTCTTTCGTGGGTTTTGCCTTCGAAGCACTGGACCGGCTCTTGCGCTTGCGGGTCTGGGTCTCATTCTGGACGAGGTCATCGTAGTAGATGAACTCGTCACAGTTGTGCGTCAGCAGATCCGACGTTGAATTCTTGACGCCCACGCCGATAACGGTCTTGGCATTCTCCCGCAGCTTGCTGACCAGCGGTGAGAAGTCCGAATCGCCCGAGATAATGACAAAGGTATCGATGTGTTCCTTGGTGTAGCAGAGGTCGAGCGCATCAACCACCATCCTGATATCGGCAGAGTTCTTGCCGGACTGGCGGGTATGTGGAATCTCGATCAGCTCAAACGCGGCATCATGCATGATCGCCTTGAACTCCTTGTAACGATCCCAGTCACAGTAGGCCTTTTTGACCACGATACTGCCCCGCAACAGCACGCGTTCCAGCACAAGCTGGATATCGAATTTCGGGAACCGGGCGTCCTTGACACCCAGTGCAACGTTTTCGAAATCGCAGAAGAGGGCCAGGTTCAGGTCGTTTGCAGCATCGCTCATGTCAGGTTCCTTGCCTCTTCTTGTCGAGGCCTTATTGGGAATGGGGTGGGAAGATCAGTTCAGGGTGCGCGAATTTCGTCAACAGCGCCATTGGCGCGCCCGACCAGCAGCAGATCGGCGGGTCGCTTCGCAAAGAGGCCCTGGGTGACAACGCCGGTGATGGCATTGATTTCATCCTCCAGTCGGCAGGGATCGAGAATGTGCAAATCATGGACGTCGAGAATGACATTGCCATTGTCCGTGGTGAAACCCTCGCGATAGAAAGGTTGTCCACCCAGACCCACCAGTTTTCGCGCGACAGCAGAACGCGCCATGGGGATGACCTCAACCGGCAGGGGGAAGGCGCCCAGCACATCCACCAGTTTGCTTTCGTCGACGATGCACACGAACTCGCGTGCCACCGATGCGACGATCTTCTCCCGGGTGAGGGCGCCGCCGCCCCCCTTGATCAGTTGCAGCTGCAGGTTGGACTCATCTGCACCGTCAACATACACCCGCAGTTCGGCAACGTTGTTCAGGTCATACACGGGAATACCGTGCCCTTTGAGTCTCGCCGCGGTGGCTTCAGAGCTGGCCACAGCGCCGTCAAACCGGTCACGAATCTCCGCCAGGGAGTCAATAAAGCAGTTCGCCGTCGAGCCGGTGCCGACGCCAACGATTGAATCGCTGCCCAGCAGCGGCTCGATGTGCTCGACCGCGCGCTGTCCAACCAGCTTCTTTAATGTGTCCTGATCCATCGGGGACAGTTTACTTTCATTTCCGCTAAGATGCGCGACATGGAACGCTATGTGAAGAAAATACTTGAGGCGAACGTCTATGACGTGGCGCAGCAGACGCCGCTGGAAGAAGCCAGCTCGCTGTCCCAGCGTACCGGCGCCCGTGTGCTGCTTAAAAGAGAAGACGAGCAGCCTGTTTTCAGCTTCAAGATCCGGGGTGCCTATAACAAGATCCGGCAGCTCAGTGCCGAGGCGGCGGCACGCGGCGTGATAACAGCCTCGGCCGGCAATCACGCCCAGGGGGTGGCGCTGGCAGCCTTCAGGGCCGGGATTGAAGCCCATATCGTCATGGGTGAAAACACACCAACCATCAAGGTTGAAGCGGTTAGGCGGTTTGGTGGGAAAGTGATCCTTCATGGAGACAGTTACGACGAGGCAGCCGCCCATGCCGGACAGCTTGAAAAGGAGCATGGTTATACCTACGTCCATCCCTTCGATGATCCTGATGTCATTGCGGGCCAGGGCACCATTGGCATGGAGATACTCCGCCAGCACACGGGTCGGCTGGATGCCATCTACCTGCCGGTCGGCGGTGGCGGCTTAATCGGCGGCGTGGGCGCCTACGTCAAATACCTGCGCCCTGAAGTGAAGATCATCGGGGTGGAATGCGAGGGCTCAGCCGGCATGTCCGCCGCGCTTCGCGCCGGTCGCCGCGTCAAACTGAAGGCCGATGAACTCGACCAGTTCGCCGATGGTACGGCTGTTCGCCAGGTCGGTGTCGAGAACTTCCGGCTGGCCAGGAAAGTGGTCGATGACGTGATCACGGTGTCGGTGGATGAAATCTGTGCAGCCATCAAAGACATGTTTGAAGACACCAGGGCGATTGCTGAACCATCCGGTGCGCTCGCGATTGCGGGTCTCAAGAAGCATGCGAAGCGGGGTGAAACAGTGGTCGCCGTGGTCAGCGGTGCCAACATGAACTTTGACCGGTTACGTCATGTCTCGGAACGCACGGATGTCGGTGAACAGCGGGAGATCCTGCTCGGCGTCACGATTCCCGAGGAACCGGGCAGTTTCCGGCATTTTTGCGCAGCAATCGGCAAGCGCAGCATTACCGAGTTTAACTATCGTTACGTTGATGGCAGCCAGGCACACGTTCTGGTTGGTATTCAGACACCCCAGGGCCAGGACAGGCAGAAACTCATCGCGCGACTGGGCAGGAAATACGAGGTCGAAGATCTCTCTGACAACGAGGTTGCTGTCCTGCATGTCCGCCACATGGTCGGCGGCGCCGCGAGCGTTGAAAACGAGAAGCTGTTTCGTTTCGAGTTTCCGGAAAAACCCGGTGCGCTACTGAAATTTCTGACCGTGCTGGGTAACGATTACAACATCTCCATGTTTCATTACCGCAACCATGGTTCAGCCTATGGCCGTGTGCTGGCCGGCATCCAGATTCCGGATGGCCGCATGCGGGTGTTTCTGCGTCAGCTCGGTGAAATCGGTTACCGATACTGGAATGAATCGGGCAACCCGGCCTACCGCCAGTTCCTGGGTGGGCGCCCCTGAGTCCTGTCCCTGACACCTGCCGCCTGATTCATTCGCCGGCATGAAACTGCAGGTACTCATCCTCGAAGGCAAACAGCGATCTGTCCTTGATTCGGTCAACATAGAGAACGCCATCCAGGTGATCAAACTCATGCTGGAAGACAGTCGCCAGAAAGCCGTGCGCCTCTGTTGACTTTGCATTGCCATGGCGGTCCAGATAATCCACCCGGATGTGTTGCGGACGCTCCACGTAACCCATCATACCGGGCACGGACAGGCAGCCTTCCCAGTAGCCGGCTTCCCCGGCAGCAATCGGCGTAATGACCGGATTGACGTAAACATCGAACGGCGACTGTTCGAGGGTGCCATACCGGGTTTCTGTCTGTTCTATTTCAATGACCGCAATTCGAAACGGCACATCGATCTGCGGCGCAGCCAGACCAATCCCGCCGTAGGCATGCAATGTTTCACGCATGTCCTCGATCAGTGTGTCGAACTCTGCAGAACCGATGCGATCCACTGGATAGGGTTCTGCCGGTTGTCTCAGGTGCGGATCCCCCATCCGAATAACTTCTCTGACTGCCATGGTAAATATCCGTAAAGTTAATAGTCACTTAGCTGCTGGCACCCGCCAGCTATGAAAATGATTGCACCTTGCTGGTGCAAAGCGCTTGCATCCGCAGGCTAACAGCGTTATTGTGTCGCCCCTGTGAAATAATCTGGACACAAGAGAAGCCCTGCGGTGAAAAAAAAGCCCGACCTGATGTTGCTGCTATTCCTGTTTTTTGGTGTCGGCGTGGTTGTGTCCGCCGCCGGCCAGGTAATGTTCTAGTCCCCCAATCCCTGCTTTCATTGACGCCAGTACCCATCCTGCCCGCTTGCTGAAAAACGGCGCTATGCCGTTGATTTGCGGTTGATTATACCTTTTTCGGTGAGAACTACGTTGAGTCGGACATCATGGGGCCGGGGTTCAAACTCGGCCTGCTGACAGGAAAACGCCAGCCCCAGCAGCCAGGTCCCTCGCCAGGAGGGCGTCGCAAAAGCCCGGTCGTAGTAGCCACCACCCATGCCGATTCGGTCGCATGCGGCATTGAACCCGACCAGTGGCACACAGACCAGGTCCATTTCCTGACCACGAATGCTCTCTCCCGGTCTATGGACCGGTTCCGGAATCCCGAACCGGTTTGCTTTCAGCTCGGACTGCCCAGGCTGGTACCTCTGGAACAACAGGGTTGCCTGGCGCCAGCGTGCAGTATTGATAACGGGCAGATAGATTTCCTTGCCGGTCTCGGCTGCCATGGTCATCGCAGGCCGCGTATCGACTTCTTCTTCGGTAGGGTAATAGAACGCGACTCGCCGCGCACGCTGGAAAGGTCGATATCTGGCAAGTTCACCGGTGATGACAGCGGACATCTGGTTCCGCTGCTTCGAAGTCAGGCTCTGGCGGCTTTTCCTGAGCTGTTGCCTGAGTCGGCTTGCCATAGATTAAGTTCCCCAAATTGCCGCTGTCTTGAGATAGCCCTTGAACCCTGCGGTTCAAGGCGGTGGCCTCCTTAAGACCCCAGGCTTTCCGCTAAACGGACATGCACACAAGTCTTGAAAAAAGGCCTCCTGGGTGTCGCTTATAGGGACAAGGACATATCGACTGGCAAACAACCCAGGGAACAGATCGCGCAGTATAACGACTCGAGTGCAGGGTATTAAAGCGTAATCGTCTTTGTGCAGATGATTACCGGGTGAAATCAGCTGGACGTTTTCAGTCGCGCCAGTGCTGAATCCACTTTCTCGTTCAACTGGATGATTGCAGCCCGGTGCTGCTCAAGCTCTGATGAAACAGCGCTCTGTCGGGAGTCAAGCTTGCTGGCCTTTTCCGATTCCGATAACAGATCATGGGTCAGGTTCAGGGCTGCCATGATCGCGAGCCTGTCCAGGCCGAAGACGTTGGACTTTTGCTTCATCTCACGCATCTTCTGATCCAGGTAGGCAGCAGCTTTCTGCAGTGCCGCAACCTCTTCCTCGGTGCAGTTGACCTGGTATTGCTTGTCCAGGATGTAAACATTGACCGTCCTGCTGTCTGCCATGTCTGTCAGTCCTGCTCCAGTGATTTGAGACGCATGATCATGGCCTCTATCTTTGCCTTGGCGGCCTCGTTTTTCTCAAGTAATCGACTGCGCTCCTCAAGCCACTTTTCCCGATCTGACGCCATAGCAGAATGCTTGCGCTCCAGCTCATCGCAGAGTGCAATCAGGTCGTCGATGCGTTTCTCAAGTGTACTGATATCCACCGCAGATCCCGGTGATGACAATGAATTCAACTATAAAGCGGGTCAATCCTGATGTACAAGCTGACATGAAGTAAAATCGCCTGCAAATTCGTGGTGGAACACATGGCAAACTTTGATAACTTCCAGGATGAACTGTCGTCTCACGGCATTGATATACATCCCTCAGAGCTGCACGGACAGCTGGTCGGGTATCTATGCGCGGTAAAGGATAGCACGACGGAGACCCAGCGCGCTGCTCTTTACCGGGACTGGCTGGATGTTGATTTACCGCCGGGTCTTCTGGTGATGCTGGAACAGTCTGCCACGGCGGCCCTCGAGGCGCTCGGCGAATACTCTGACTTTGAGTTCAGGTTGCTGGGACCTGAAGATTCCGCATCGCTGACCAGCAGGGTCAGGTCCCTGGCACTCTGGTGCGGTGGTTTTATCTCCGGCTTCGGCGAGTCAGGACGAGCAGATCTGCATCAGAACGACCTGGCGGAGGCCGGTCGCAAGAACGTTAATGAAGCCCTGACTGACCTTGGCCGTATCGCTGCAATGACTGATGAGGTACCTGAGAGTGAAGAAAACGAGGCGGATCTTCTGGAAATCCAGGAGTTTGTCCGGGTGAGCGTCCTGCTGATTCATGCCGAAATCGGTTCTGCAGGAGCGCACTGAGTTGTCCCGCCAGAAACAGCCAACCCGATCCCAGGTGAAGCGCAAGGGTGCCCGTAAAATCGGGCTGGATGAGTACCGTCGCCGCCGCCGGGAACTGATGGCGATGATGGAAGCAGGCAGCATTGCGATCGTCGCCGGTGCGACGGAAAAATACCGCAATGCGGATGTCACCTATCCTTTTCGCCAGGACAGCGACTTTCATTACCTGACCGGGTTCGATGAGCCGGATGCGGTGTTCGTGCTGGTCCCGGGCCGGGCTCACGGCGAATCCATACTGTTCTGCCGGGAACGGGATGATGAACACGAGCGCTGGCACGGCGATATCACCGGACCGGAACGGGTCATGCAGCTTCACGGCATGGACGACGCATTTCCCCTGTCTGACATTGATGACATCCTCCCTGGCCTGATCGAGGGCAGAACGCGACTGTACTACGCGATGGGTCAGGATCGGGACTTCGATGTACAGGTGATCGACTGGGTAAAGATGATTGATTCAAGCAACGATCCAGGCAGCGAGCCCCCGGGCGAATTCGTGCAGCTCGAACAGTACCTTCATGAACTCCGGCTGTTCAAAAGTGCCGCCGAGATCGAGTTGATGCAGCTTGCAGCTGATGCAACCGCCAGGGGGCATATCAGAATCATGCAATGCGTGGAGCCCGGCATGCTGGAATACGAGCTTGAGGCCGAGCTGACTCACGAGTTTGCCATGAATGGCGCCAGATCAGCGGCTTATCCTTCTATTGTGGGTGGTGGCAACAACGCCTGTGTACTGCACTATATCCGCAATTCTGATGTGCTTTGTGACGGTGATCTGGTGCTGGTGGATGCAGGCGGTGAGTACGAGAACTATGCCTGTGACTTCACCCGGACCTTTCCGGTGAACGGTCGATTTGCTGAACCCCAGGCGCGGGTCTACGAGATTGTGCTTGAGGCACAGGCGGCTGCCATTGATAGGATTGCGCCGGGCAATACCTGGAACGAGCCCCACGAGGCGGCGATGCGGGTCATTACCCGTGGTCTCATCTCGCTCGGGATACTGGAAGGCGATCCAGAAACGCTGTTCACGGAAGCTGCCTACCAGCCCTACTGCATGCACAAGACCGGACACTGGCTGGGTCTGGACGTTCACGATGTGGGTGATTACCAGGTGAACGGGGAATGGCGCGTGTTTGAAGAGGGCATGGTGACGACAGTTGAACCTGGTCTCTATTTTCCGGCGGACCTGTTACAGGTGCCTGAATGTTATCGCGGCATCGGCATTCGGATAGAAGATGACGTTCTGGTTACCCGTGCCGGCAACAGGGTCCTGACACACGCGGTGCCCAGAACCATTCAGGATATCGAGGCGCTGATGGCTCGAGGAGAAGGCTCATGAAGGAACATCCCGCGGATATTCATGTGGTGGGTGCCGGCTTTGTGGGTCTTTCCTTTGCTGTTGCTGCTGCCCGGGACGGATTTCGTGTGGCGCTCCTCGACCAGAAGCCGGCACCGCGGGTGCCGGACAGTCCCTCGGCCAACGTCATCGCGGTCAACCCGGCATCAGCAGATTTTCTGGCGGAGATTGATGTCTGGCACCGGATACGATCGGACTTCCGGGCGCCATACCAGCGGATGGTCGTGCTGGATGGCACCGGGACAGGAGCCATCGAATTTGACGCCGAAGAGGCTGGCCTGCCGGTGCTGGGACACATCGTTGACCAGCGCATGCTGATCGCCGCGCTTGCGGAAGCCGCGGCAGAAACGCCGGGTTTGACCATGGCATGGGAGACTGAAGCGACCGTCAGTCCGGGGAGGTGCCATTGCTCGTCGGAGCCGATGGTGCACACAGCCGGATTCGGGAAAGCCTGGGGCTCCGCAAGATAGGTTTCTCCTATGACCAGGTGGCGACCACCTGTCTCGTGAGGCTGTCGCTTGCTCACGAGGGAGTGGCCCGGCAATGGTTTGGCGAGTCAGGACCACTCGCGCTGCTGCCGCTGGTTGAACCGGATCTGGTCGCGGTTGTCTGGTCCAGTTTTGATGACCTGTCAAAGCTCCCGCCGTCAGCATTCCTTGGCAGACTGGAAGAAGCCAGCGAGGGTGCAACCGCCGGTGCCACGCTGGCCAGCGATCGGTTCGCCTTTCCCCTGATGCAACAGCAGTCGCTGCAGTACGTCACCGAGGGCGTTGCGTTGCTCGGCGATGCTGCTCACGCGATCCATCCACTCGCAGGGCAGGGAGCCAATCTGGGGTTTGCCGACGCCCGCTGCCTGGTGACGGAGCTGGCAGGCGCCAGGATCGAGGGGCACGTGCCGGGTGACCTTGGGGTCCTGAAGCGCTACGAGCGGGCAAGGAAACCGCACAACTACATGGCGGCACTCGCGATGGAAGGATTTCACCGGGCCTTCACCTCCGGCATGCCACTGGTCGGGCTGGCCCGAAATCTTGGACTGCAATTTGTGCAGGAAAATAAGACACTTAAACAGCTGGCCATTAGTGTCGCCTCGGGGCGACTTTAGTATCATACGCCGCTTGATTAATGACCCTGGCGATTATCGATGGGCAAGCACACGCCACTGTATGAGAAGCACCTCGCAGCCGGAGCCAAACTGGTCGACTTTGGCGGCTGGGACATGCCGATTCATTACGGTTCGCAGATAGAGGAACACCATATCGTTCGCCAGGACGCGGGCGTATTCGATGTCTCCCACATGACTGTCGTTGAGATCCACGGCGATCGAGGCGAGGACTATCTCGAAAATCTGCTGGCCAATGACATACGCCGGGTCCGCCGGCCAGGCCAGGCGGTGTATTCCGCCATGCTCAATGAACAGGGTGGCGTACTGGACGACCTGATCGTTTATGCAACCGGCGATCCGTACCTCGCGGTTGTGAACTGTGCAACCCGGGAGAAGGACCTGGACTGGATGTCACGCCAGGCGCAACCTTTCGGCTGTCGAATCGTGGAACGTGAGGACCTGGCTATCCTGGCCGTCCAGGGCCCGACCGCCATCGCTCGAGTCAGTCGGCTGGTGACCGCAGAGCACGCAGAGACCATTGCCAGCCTCAAGGTTTTCCAGGGCAGCTGGTGCCAGGACTGGTTTATCGCCCGGACCGGCTATACCGGGGAACAGGGTCTTGAGATTATTCTCCCCGGCGTTGACGCGGCGGATTTCTGGGATGCATTGCTGGCGGACGGGATTCATCCTGTCGGCCTGGGTGCCAGGGATACCCTGCGACTCGAAGCCGGCATGAACCTGTATGGCAGCGATATGGACGAGTCTGTTTCGCCGCTGGAATCGAACATGGAAAGTACAGTGTTCCTGGAAGGCCGACATTTCATTGGTGCGGAAGCATTGCGCAGCCAGCAGGCGTCAGGCCCCGGGGCGATGCTGGTCGGCCTTGTCATGACCTCGCGCGGCGTACTGCGTGCCCACTACCCGGTATTTGCGGATGGCGAGGCCGTTGGCGAGATTACGTCCGGGGCTTTCTCTCCGACCCTGCAACATGCCATTGCGCTGGCCCGGGTCAGCCGTCTGTCGTCGGACATGGCGGTAGAAATTCGCGGCAAAATGCATCCCGTTACCTGTGTTACAACGCCGTTTGTCAGAAACGGCCAACCTGTATTCAAGCCCCGATCGGGCACCTAGGAGAAAAACTATGGCGGAATTTCCATCTGAACTGCGCTACCTGGAAACCCATGAATGGGCCAGGCTGGATGACGACCTGATCGTCGTGGGTATTTCCGACCACGCCCAGGAAGCCCTCGGTGATGTTGTCTACGTGGAACTGCCGGAAATCGACAGTGCAGTGCTGGCCGGTGACGAGGTCGCCGTGGTGGAATCGGTGAAAGCAGCATCCGATATTTATGCACCGCTGTCCGGTCGGGTGGTCGCGGTGAACGAGGCGCTTGAGGATTCGCCGGAACTGGTCAACGAGATGCCCTACGGTGACGGCTGGTTCTTCAAGATCAAGCCGGAAGATCCGTCAGCCCTTGAGAGCCTGTTGTCAGCCGACGACTACAAAACCATCTGCGAAAACGAAGAGCACTGATACATGCCATTCATTCCCCATACGGCGCTTGATGAGAGCCGCATGCTCGAGGCGGTGGGCGTTGATTCCATCGAGGCCCTGTTTGACGAGATACCGGAGGACCTGCGATCCGGTGAACTGAAACAGACTCCCCCGGGTATCAGCGAGATGGCGCTGCTGCGGCTGATGAATGAGAGGGCCCGGCAGGACGAGGTCGATCTTTCTTTTCTGGGCGCTGGCGCCTACCAGCATCACATCCCCGCCGCGGTCTGGGATCTGGTCGGCCGAGGCGAATTCATGACGGCCTATACGCCCTACCAGGCAGAAGCCAGCCAGGGAACGCTGCAGCTGATCTATGAATTCCAGACCATGATGACGCGACTGCTAGCCATGGATGTTGCCAATGCCTCAGTCTACGATGGCGCCTCAGCGACCGCCGAAGCGATCCTCATGGCAATCCGGGCCAACAAGCGCAACAAGAGTCGCCGGGTGCTGGTCGCGGGGGATCTGCATCCCAACTACATCGACGCCTGTCGTGCCATAGTCGGCAACCAGGGCATTGAACTTGAACTACTCGATTTCAGTGAGACGAGCGGCGTTGTTGAATTGCCCCCGGCGACAGCCGCGAACGAGGACTTCGCGGCGCTGGTGATCAGTTATCCCAATTTCTTCGGTGGTCTTCCGGACGTTCACGCCCTGACCGACTGGGCTCATGCGCAGGGCGCGCTGCTGATTGGTGTTGTCAATCCAACCGCGATGGCCCTGCTGGTGCCACCCGGCGAATGGGGCACACGGGGAGCCGATATTGCCGTGGGAGAGGGTCAGCCCCTGGGGATCCCGGTGAGTTCAGGTGGTCCTTACCTGGGGTTCATGTGCTGCCGCCAGGATATCGTGCGTCAGATGCCCGGACGAATCATCGGCAGAACGGAAGACACCGAGGGGAAACCGGGTTTTGCGCTCACGCTGCAGGCAAGGGAACAGCACATACGTCGTGCCAAGGCGACGTCCAATATCTGTACCAACCAGGGACTCCTGGTCACCGCAGCGACCATTTACATGAGTCTGCTCGGTGATGAGGGCTTGCGGTCAGTTGCGCTGCGAAGCCACCAGGGTCTGCAGCGGCTGCGGGCAGGGGCGCTGGCGGCTGGTAAAGACACTGGCAGTATCTCTGCCCGATTTGAAGGCCCCGTGTTTCATGAAGCGGTTCTGGAGGTCAACGCACCCGCGTCAGAAGTCCTGTCGCGTATGGCCGCGAGAGGCATTCTGGGTGGTTATGACCTGGGTGAGCATTTTCCGGACTTGCGCCACTGTATTCTCGTTAACGTCACGGAAACCCGTTCTGATGAGGATATTGATCGTTACGTCAGCTGCCTGACAGAAGTGCTGGGAGACATCGCATGTTGATTTATGACCACTCGAGCGAAGGCCGACGCGCCCATGCACAGTTTGAACGGGAATCCGGCAATCCGGAGTCCCTGCCAGCGGCCCATCTCAGGAGCAGCCCGGCGGGACTGCCGGAAGTTTCCGAATTGCAGGTGGTGAGACACTACACCAACCTGTCACGAAAGAACTTCTCGATTGACACGCAGTTTTATCCCCTGGGTTCCTGCACCATGAAATACAACCCCAGGGGGGCCCACCGCGCGGCCAGCATTCCCGGCTTCCTCGCGCGGCACCCGCTTGCGCCGCAAGCAAACAGCCAGGGTTTCCTCAGCTGTCTGTTCGAGCTCCAGGAGTACCTGAAAGATGTTACTGGCATGAAGGCCGTTTCGCTGACACCCATGGCGGGTGCCCAGGGCGAGTTCGCGGGCGTGGCGATGATTCGGGCCTATCATGAAAAGCGTGGTGATCACGAGAGAACCGAAATCCTGGTGCCCTCTGCGGCCCATGGTACCAACCCGGCGACCGCGGTGATGTGTGGCTACAGGGTCAGAGAGATCGCGGTGACCGATGAAGGTGATGTAGATCTTGATGCGCTCAGGGCAGCGGTGGGGCCGCAGACAGCAGGCCTGATGATGACGAACCCGTCGACCTGCGGCGTGTTCGAGCGCCAGATTGCGACCATCGCCGAAGTGGTTCATGAGGCCGGGGGTCTCCTGTACTACGATGGTGCCAACCTCAATGCCATTCTTGGCAAGGTCAAGCCGGGTGATATGGGGTTCGATGTCCTGCATATGAATCTTCACAAGACCTTTGCCACGCCTCACGGTGGAGGGGGTCCGGGAGCCGGACCGGTTGGTGTGGGCGAACGCCTGCTGCCCTTTATCCCGACACCTGTCGTCGGCCGGGAAGGCGATCATTACCGCTGGCTGACCCGCAGGGACATTCCCGACACGATCGGCCGGCTGTCAGCCTTCATGGGGAATGCGGGTATTCTGCTCCGCGCCTATGCCTATGCCCGGCTGCTTGGTAGGGAAGGTATGCACCGGGTGGGTGCCTATGCCACGCTGAATGCCAATTACATGGCCAGGGAGATGGAAAAAGCCGGTTTTCGCCTGGCCTATCCGGGCAGACGGGCAACCCATGAGTTCATTGTCACCCTGTCACGGGAAGCGAAAGAGCTGGGAGTGACGGCCATGGATTTTGCCAAACGGCTCCTTGATTACGGCTACCATGCGCCCACGACCTACTTTCCCCTGCTGGTTCCCGAGTGCCTGTTGATCGAACCGACGGAAACCGAAAGCGTTGAGGAAATCGACGGTTTTGTCGCGGCCATGGCGGCCATCCTTGAAGAAGCCCGAACCAATCCGGATCTCGTCACAACGGCGCCCCATACCATGCCGGTTCGCCGACTGGATGATGTGAAGGCCGCGCGCGAGCTAGACCTGAGCCTCGCCAGGTAGCTGCCTGATCAGGTCTTCGATCTGATGGGTCAGTGAAGCCAGCAGAAGCAGCAGCCGGGCAGCGCTGCTTTCCGCCAGGGGACCTGGTGGTGCCAGCAGAGCCAGCGCCTCGTCCAGGGTCTGCTGGAAAGTCCTGGCGGCAACGGGATCGATGGATTCAAGGTATTCCTCCAGGTTCGTGGTATCCCGCATCAGTTCCTGAAGGACCCCGAGACTGGTGTGAATAGTGTCGGGTGTTGTGTCGCTGAACTCGCCATGTCGGTC
>JAQCAK010000017.1 GCA_027621895.1 Pseudomonadota bacterium
CATTACCGCCCAGATTCCAGCCGCCGAATTGCTGGAGGCCTGCCTGAACGCGGTACCGGTTGAGGAATCTTTCGACGTTGTCTTTGCAGCCATGCAGGCCGCAGATCCACTGGAACTGAATGCCTTGATCCGGGTTGCCATCGCCCACTACGGCACCGAGGAATTCGATGGCAACCAGATTCTGGTGAGCAGCCTGATTGCCGGTGATTTCCTGAATCCCGACCTGATCCCTGCCAACTGTTCCACCGCCTGCATGGAAGAAATCGCCCAGAGCACACTGGAGTTCCTGACGGAGCTACAGGAACCACTGGCGCCCAGCGCGGTGGTTACCGACGTTGTAGAGCCCCCGCTCAGCGATAGTTGAGGCAGTAACCGGGCAGTTCAGGTTGCTGTTCCGCCAGCGCTACACAGGTGATTCGCAGGAAACCACGGGACCTGATCAGTCTCAGCATTTCATCGATGCGCCAGCCGTGCGGGTTGATCAGGCGACGCCGCGCGGCTTCAAGCACGAGTCCACGCGCTTCCGCTGACAGCGCCAGCCAGTGATAGGTACCGGCGTCTACAATCGTTTCGAGCGCCCGTGGTTCCCAGCCTCCGACAGCCAGACTATTCCTCAGTGCAGCGTCAGTCGCCTCATCATTCAGGCCAAGATCAAGCCGAAGACTGAACTGGCGAGCCAGGGCCTCACTGTCTGCCGGGCGTAACACCAGCAGTTGTTCCAGGAAATCCAGCTGCTTCCCGGGCGCAGGTTCAAGCCGAACCAGCGTCTCAAGCAGCATCGGGCTGGCGGGTGTAAAACCGGCCACCGTCTGCAATCGGTCAACAAGATCGGCCCGCTCTCCGGGGGAAACTTCCAGCCGGTGTTCTGTCTGGGTAGCAACCCATTGAACCGCGCCAGCGGACACCCAGATGGAGAGGGCCCAGCCACAGCATGCCAGCAGAACGGCTGTCGTCAGCCAGCGCGGCAAGGAGACCTTGCTGCTCATCGCCGGGTCCTGCTGCTCAGCGCAAGGACCAGCACAAACACGAACAGGAACGTCGCCGCGACGGTTCCCAGCATGTACTCACCAGGTCTTCTGACGGGTTCTGCTGATGCCGAATACCAGGGCTGCTCGTGGGGCAGCTGACCAATTTCATAATGTCGCTTCGCGATCTCCCTGTCTCGCTGAAGGGTGCGCAATTCTTCCTCCAGCTTGAGTAAACGGGCCTCTGCTTCGTCCAGCTGATTCAGGTCCCTGCGGATCCCTTCCAGCGACTTTTCATTCCCGGATTCCATCACCCTGATCCGCTCTCGTACCGCCTGCAGCGCAACACCAAGCTGCCGCTCGGCCTCATCGAGTTTGGCCGCCGCAGCGCTGTACCGGACATGCCTGTTCCCATAACGGGTCGAGAGTTCAGAGAGTTCCAGCGCCAGCTTGTCGCGCAGAACAACCGACCTGCCGAGTACAGGCTCGCCCGGAACCGCTTCAAGTTCGCCCTGGTCGATTCTCATACTTTTTTCCTGCAAGGCCGCAAGCTGCTGGTTCACCACGCGCTGCTCCTGCTGCAGGACCGCCCGCCGGTTGGCCAGCAGACTGCGCTCCTGTTTCAGGTTCTCCAGCGCCGGGTGCTTCATCACGAAGGCATCCAGTTCTGCTTCCACCGCCGCCAGCTCACCCGCCAGCTTTAATCGGGTGGCCGGGGAAACGGAAAGTTCCGCTTTGCGATCCACGAACGCTTCTGCGATGTGATCCGCCAGGATAGCCGCGACACCCGGATCCAGGCTGCTGACACTGATCGAAATCCAGTCATTGGTCTGGTCATAGGCAATGGTCAGCCTTTCGCGCAACAGTGACATCGTGTCCTGCCTGCGACCCAGCCAGCGTGGCAACCAGCCCTGGAGGTGGTCCGCCTGAACCCGGGTCTGATTCAACACCTGTTCCAGCAGGTCGCCTGACTGTACGACCAGCTGGTCGTCGGATGTCCCCAGGACCGTCGCGGTGGCACGATATTCCGGTGGTATTGCCAGCAGTACCAGGGCACTGAACATCGCTGCCAGAACCGCGGTCAGCAGCGCATTCCAGCCATGTGCAAGTGTTTCTTTCAAGACCGCTGTAAACTCATTCGCATCCGGTTTAGCTTAACCTTACTATAGCGAAGGTTATAGACGCCTGATATCGATGACTGCTCATTCCACCAGTGAACGCCCGGCAACCGCGGTACTTTTCGCGATGATCTGCTGCATTATGCTGGCTTCGCCCTGGCCTCTCGGCAGCAACCGTGACTGGGTCTGGCCCATACTGGCCATCATCCCGATGCTGGTGGCTGTCACACTGCTGCTGCAGAAACGCGAACTGCCCGGCCCGGGCAGTCAAACATTCCTGACCCTTATCGCGGTACTGGCCGGTTACATGGCCCTGCAGTTGACAGGCATTCCCGGACTGGTAGCGCCGCAGCCACTCGACGCCTACAGCACCACCACGGAACTGCTTAAAACCGTTGGCTATGCCAGCTTCTGCTTCGCCCTGATGGTCCTGCTCAGCGATCGCCGTCGCCTGGTAATCCTCTGCTATCTGGTGGTGATCACCGGGGTTCTGGAGTCCCTGCTGGGCTGCGTCCAGCAACTGGTCTTCGATGTTCCCAGGGCCCGGGGCAGTTTCCCCAATCCCAACCATCTGGCGGGCTGGCTGGAAATGTCCATCTGCCTGGGTATCGGCCTGATGATCGCCAACCGCAGCGCTGAAAAGGTGGGGGGTTCCGCACTGAGCAGTTTCATTACCGGGCCCCAGGGTCGGTTGCGGCTAATGATCCTGATCATGGTGGTAGGATTGATCATGACCCATTCCCGCTCGGGAAACATTGCGCTGTTCAGCAGCCTGATCATCAGCGGTCTGGTGGTGGTGTTTCACACTCGCGTGGTTAACCGGTACACCACCTGGCTGCTGCTGAGTATCCTGGTACTGGACACGGTGTTCATCGGTAACTATTTCGGGCTGGAAAGACTGCAGGCGCGGATCCAGGAGACCGTATCCTCCCCTGTCAACAGTGAAATGCGGATCGAACTGCAGCGCTACAACCTGGCCCTGTTCCGGGACAATCCGGTGCTGGGTACCGGACCCGGTACCTATGAACAGGCCTTCCCTCCCTACCGGGACGCACGGATCCCGCGCAAACCGACCCACGCGGAGAGCGACTACGCCGAATTCCTGGTTGAACTGGGGCTGCTGGGCTGCATGCCCCTGGTACTTCTGCTGTTCAAGGGCATACTGTCTCAGCTGAAACTGATGTCACGGGATAGCGATGAGTTCAACCAGGGGATCGCCTTCGGCTGCCTGGCAGGCACGGTCTCACTGCTCGTTCATGGCTTCACTGACGTGAACCTGCAGATTCCGTCCAACACATTGCTGTTCCTGATGCTGCTGACCATCCCGGTCGTGCTGACCGACCGGGCGGCCCGCCAGACCAGCGGGGATCTTTCAACGCCCACATAAGTGGCCGCGGCTTCACGTTGATAATCCTGCCGGAAAATCCGAAAAGACGGCAGCACAAAGGAAAGATAAACTCAGCAGTCAGGTATCGATAGTTGAGGGAAACATGGCGACACTCATCGCACAACACGCCAGCGTCAAGCCGCAGGAAGCCGCGCTGGTTGATGACTTTGGCAGCACCAGCTGGAGCGAATTTGATCAGCGGGTCAACCGACTGATTCACGCATTGCGTGACCTGGGATTGAAGACCGGTGACGCCTTTGCGGTTGTCAGTGGCAACCGGCGGGAGTACCTGGAGGCATTCGCCGCGGCCGCCCACGGTGGTTGGCTGCTGGTGCCGGTCAACTGGCATCTGGTGGCGGAAGAAATTGCCTACATTCTGAAAGACTCGGGGGCCCGGGTGCTGCTGGTCGACGCCCGCTACATCGAACTCGGCGAAAACGCCCTGGCTCACCCGGATTGCCCACCGTTAAATGGTGTGGTTTTCATGGGGGACGAGGCCGGCGAGTTTGCGGAAGAAGTCGAAAACTACTGGCTCTATGAGGATCTCCTGGCGGAACAGAGCAGCGACGAACCGGCGGACCAGTCACTCGGTGGCCCCATGTTCTACACCTCCGGCACCACCGGACACCCGAAAGGCGTCAAGAGTGCACTGTCCCAGACCGGCGCACCGGTGGAAACCCTGAAGATGATTGGTGAAGGCCTGTCCGGCATGCTGAGCATGCCACCGGGTGGCAGAAGCCTGCTGGTGGGACCGATCTATCATTCCGCACAATGGGCTTTCTCGTTCCTGCCGCTGCTGGCGGGCAGCGCCATTGTGATGAGGCACCGGTTCGACGCTGCTGAAACGCTGAACCTGATCGATGAATACAACATCACCAATGTGCACCTGGTGCCCACCCAGTTCACGCGGATGCTGCGACTGGACAACGATGAGAAGGCCAACTTTACCGGTGACAGTCTCAAGGTTGTGTGGCACGGCGCCGCACCCTGCCCGCCGGAGATCAAGAAGCAGATGATCGACTGGTGGGGCCCGGTGATATCCGAGTACTACGGTTCCACAGAGGGTTCGATTGTCACCACGGTGGATTCAAAGGACTGGCTGGGTCGCCCCGGCACGCTGGGCAAACCCGTACCCATCATGGAAGTGCACATCATCAAGGATGACGGTTCTGCCGCCCAGCCGGGCGAGTCCGGCCAGATTTATGTCAGGAACCTGATGGGCAGTGACTTCGAGTACCACAACGACAAAGACAAGACAGCAAAAGCCCACCTGGAACCCGGTGTGTTTACCTTCGGCGATATTGGCTATCTCGATGAGGATGGCTACCTGTTCATGAGTGATCGCAAAATCGACATGATCATCTCGGGCGGCGTGAATATTTATCCTGCAGAGATCGAGGCGGTGCTCACCAGTCATCCGGAACTGGTGGATGCGGCAGTCTTTGGCATACCCAATGAGGAGTTCGGCGAGGAAGTCAAAGCGGCCGTGGAACTGGCACCGGGTGTGTCACCATCACCGGAACTCGAAGAAGCCCTGATCGCGCATTGCCGCGAACACCTGGCCGGGTTCAAGGTACCGCGATCCATTGACTTCGAGAAGAAGCTGCCGCGCCATCCGACGGGGAAACTGCTGAAGCGTCTGCTCCGGGACAAGTACTGGGCGGGAACCGGCAGAACCATCTAGGGAACGCGGACTTCTCCTCACCTTCACCGGCTCTGACCCGGGGGTCAGACCCAGCGGGTGAAATCGAGCTCAACGAACGGCTGGTTCCCCTCCAGCCGTTCCCGCCGCCCGCGCAGAAAACGCTGCGTAAAAGGGTTGTTTCCAACATTCGCGTGGGCATGTATGACCGCATAAAGGCTGAATTCACGCAGCCGAATCAGCAGGGGCATGTGCTCCAGCATCAGGCCGTCAGTGGGGGCAACCTCGCTGTATCCCGCCAGGAAAGCATCCAGGAAATCTGCCACAGCCCGGGTTTCCGCAGCCACTGTCTCCGGTACCCAGGGTTGTAACATCGCGCCCAGCAGGATGGTGGCCAGATCATAGCCAAACCAGCAATACAGGCTGTCGTCAAAATCAAAAAAGGTAAGCCGGTCGTCGGCGACAACAAAATTTCCCCAGTGAGCATCCGAATGGATCAACCCGAAGACATCTGCGGTCTGCGGCAATCCTTTCAGCGCCACCAGGGTAGCGGCTGCACTGGCATGCATCTCCTGCTGGTCAGGGGGTATGCGTTTCTCGAATTGATGATTTTCGTCCGAAAGCCAGTCGTCTCGTTCCAGCTTCAAGTCCAGCGCCGCCGAGATCCGGTGGAACTCGCCGATACAGCGGCCCCACTGCTGAACCAGCCGCGGTTCAAACCCGGCCTGGCGGTGTCCGCGGGCACGATCGAACCGGCAGACATGGAAAGCACCGTGACGCTGCAGCCACTGACCTTCCGGCAGCGGGACAGGTGCCGCTACGGCCGCGCCCCGGTTTGCCAGGGCACTCACAAACTCAAGCTCTGCGTGCAGCTGTGCCTCGCTCCGATGACTTTCATGGGTCACCCGGATCACATGATCATCGGTGCCATAGACAAAGTTTTCGAATCCGTTAAGGTCAGTGACGTCATCAATAGTGACACCCGCGATTCCCAGCAGCACATCGCGGGTCTCATCGCTGTAGTCTTCGATTGCCTGCTGCTCCATGGATCCGGTGCTTGAATAAACGTGATTGGGGCTGGACGAAGCCTGCCGCTTGCCCGATATTAGTGGCACACCATAGCCGAAAATCATCGACGAGGCACTTATGAAACTAGCACTGTTTGGAATCAACAATGGCCCCATGGCGGATCCCGACATCATGAGATCCGTGGCTGTTGCTGCAGAAGAGGCTGGTTTTGAATCCGTCTGGACCGGTGAACACGTTGTACTGCCGGATCCCCAGGTTCCCCCGTCACCGGCACCACCCCTGGTACCGATGCTGCATCCTTCAACCGCGCTGTCCTATATCGCCGCGGTCACCCGAACCCTGAAGCTCGGTACCGGTATCACGCTGGTGGCCCAACGGAACCCTGTAGTGCTGGCCAAGGAAATGGCCAGCCTGGACCAGCTGTCCAAAGGCCGGCTGCTGTTCGGTATCGGCGCCGGTTACCTGCACCAGGAATTCAAGGCGCTGGGCGTGGACTTCGAAACCCGGGGTGCAAGGACCGACGAATACATCGATGCCATGCGTGAACTGTGGACGTCAGAGAAACCCGCCTTTGCCGGCCGGTTCGTGAACTACCAGGACATCCAGAGTCGCCCCCTGGCCTACCAGCCTGGCGGGCCGCCAGTGATCGTGGGCGGCTCCAGCGCTGCGGCTTACCGGCGTGCTGTCACCCGGGGCCAGGGCTGGTACGGGTTTGCCATGGACGAGGACACCAGCCGGGCCTGCATCGAAGCATTGAAAAAGGCTGACGCCAACTACCAGCGGCCTGCCTCACTGGGCAAGCTGGAAATCAGCATCACGCCTCGCGGCCGGTTAACAGCAGAATCATTGAAAGCCTATCAGGACATGGGTGTAGATCGGCTCATCCTCCTTCAATCAGGAAAAACAGAAGAACAGTTGCTTCAGTTCGTTTCGGACACGGCAGCCGAATTCCTGGGATAACGGATCCGCGTGTGTGCGACCTCTGTCCTGAACATGTATCGACCCCAGGCCCAGGCCGCTACTCCAAACAGCAGGTTGGACAGCAGCAGCGCGACAAAGATGCCGATATACCCCCAGAAATGGTCGAACAGCAACGCCATCGGGACATAGATCACGACCGTTCTCAGCACCGAGAGCAGGGTCGGCGGTATGGGTTTGCCCAGCGCAATAAACAGCGAACTATAGATCTGGCCAACCCCCATGAGGCCGAAACCGAGGGGCACGATCAGGAAAAACCAGCTGGCTGCCTCAACCAGCTCCGGCTCACTGTTGATCAGGTCGACCAGATCACTGCCCAGTGGGGCCAACACAGCAAAACAGACAATTCCCCAGCCCAGGCAGAATCCGTTTGAGAGGGAGAGCCCCTCGTGAATCCTGTCGATCTTCCGCGCACCCCAGTTCTGGCCAACAAACGGCGCCACGCTGGAAGCCAGTGCGCCCAGGATCATGGTGACCAGCATTTCTACCCGGGAGACGATGCCGAAGGCGGCAACGACTGCATCGCTGTGCGCTGCCAGCAATGCGATGGTGACGGCCATGCTGACGGGTCCGATCAGGGAGGACAGCATGGCCGGGAAGGCAATGCGCATGATTGCCCTGGACGAAATGATGAGCCCCTTGAACGCATCCGCAGGTATCAGCAGGCGTTCCCGGGCGACCAGGTAACCGAGCGCAACCAGCCTGAGCAGGCCCACAATGATGAAAGCCTGCGCAGACCCCACCAGCCCCTGCGCCGGCAGGCCAAACAGGCCAAAGATCAGCACGGGCGAAATGATCAGCTGCATGCCCGAGGTGACCGTCAACACATAGCCGGGTTCTTTGGCGATACCCAGGGCGCGCAGTACCGTGCTGCTGACCATGGGCAGGGTGAAGGTAACAAGCCCGGGAATCCAGACGATGGAGAAGGCGACAACCAGATCCAGCACTTCACCTTTCGCGCCGATCAGGCCAAACAGCCAGGTGAGCGCCGGCAGGGTTGCCACGCTCAGCACTGCCGTCAACGCAATGGTGAGCACCGCGGTATGGGTGGTAATCACCCTGACACGCTGCTGGTCGCCAGCCCCCTGCGCCCTGGCAATGAGGGAAGACGCCCCGACGCCAACGCCCATGGAGACGGACGTCAGCGCCATCATGACCGGAAACATGAAACTGTAGGCCGCCAGCTCCTGGGCCCCCAGCATACCGATGTAGACCGTCTCGACCATCGACGCAAGAATCATGGACGACATGCCCACGAAAAAGGGCAGCGTCATTCGCGTCAATTGGGTGCTGACGCGCCCCTCGGTAAGGTCAAAAACAGCCATGAGGCATCATCGGCGCCAGGGAACCCGGGGTCAATCAATTACCGCCGTTTGTGATTCCTGACCGGGGGGTTTACTGTAACCACATCACAGGATTGTGAAGGAGGCATGTTATGGATAATCAATCTGCCACGGACCAGCTGAGAATCGCATTAGCTTCCAGCGACTCTCTGCACCTGGTGATGGACAAAGGCGGTCGCGTCCTGGACGCCAACGAGGGATTCATTGCCGTTCTCGGCACCGACAGGGAATCCCTGGTCGGGCAATTCTGGATCAATCATTTCGTCCCGGAGGCTCAGCGGGAATCGGCGTGGAACAGCTTCCTTGAGGCAATCAACCTCGAAGAAGGCGCCAAAACCGGCGATCTCGAAATCATCGATACACACGGCAGATCACGAACGCTGAGCCTGCGCTGCCAGTTTGACAACTCCAGCCAGAAGCTCCTGGTCTTTGGCCGGGATATCACCCAGCAACGGGCCCTGAATAACCAGTTGCAAGACCTGCTACGATTCGACCGCGACAACCCCAACCCATTGCTCCGAATCAACCGGGACGGGGTCATCATGATGGCCAACAATGCCGCCAGTGCCATGTTCCAGAGTGCCACCCTGCAGCAGGACAACAGTTCAAGCTGGGTGCGCTTCATCGAAGAAGCCCGATCAGTCGGCAAATCCACACAGCTCACGCTGACCATTGGGACTTCTACGTACCTGTTCACTGCACTACCGGACAATGGTGTCGTCAACCTGTATGGCGCTGACATCAGTTCTGAACTCGCGCGCGACGAGAATTTAACCGACATTGTTTCATCAATTCCCGGTGTTCTGCTTCAGTCAGTCGCCTCGCCCGATAATCGCATCGAAATCGAATTCATCAGCCCGCAGGTCCAGGATTTCATCGGTTACCCCGCAGAAGCCGTGCTGGCATCTCCTGAACTCCTATCCAGGCTGATCACAGCAGAAGAGCGTGCCCGCCTGCAACAGATCATGACCGGTCAGGACGGTGAACTCGAACCGATCAGGTTTGAATGGCCTATGAAAAACCTGGACCAGCAGGTGCGCTGGGTACAGGCAAGCGGGACACCCAGACAACTCAAGGATGGCCGGATCAGATGGAACATGATTATCCTTGATGTGACCGAGCATCGAAACCTGATTCAGCAGGCTGAGGCAGCACTGGAGCACGCGATCCATGCAATGAGCGCCGTGCTGGAAGCCCGGGACCCCTATACCGCGGGTCATGAAGACCGGGTGGCACTCATCGCCACCGCTATCGCGAAGAGCCTGGGTTACAGTGATCAGGCTCTCAAGGGTCTGTACCTGGCCGCCTCGATTCATGATATTGGCAAGATCGGCATACCGGCCGAGATCCTCAGCAAACCTGCACGGCTCAACGAACTGGAATTCGAACTGATCAAAACACATGCTGCGAAGGGCGCCGGTTTCATCAAACACGTTGATCACAGCATGCCGCTTGCAGACATGATCAGGCAGCATCATGAGCGAATGGACGGCAGCGGCTATCCGGATGGGCTGAGAGCAGATGAGATCCTGCCTGAGGCGCGGATTATTGGCGTCGCCGATGTGGTGGAAGCCATGAGCGGTCATCGGCCTTACCGACCGGCACTCGGGATTGACGCCGCAGCGAGGGAAATTCAATCGGGCCGCGGATCGCGCTACGACACCGATGTGGCGACCGCCTGTCTCGATCTGATCAGTGACGGCACCGTGAGCCGGGCGATGAGCGCTGGCCACTCCGGCCGCTGACGTTAAAGATCCGTGGCGATACCGAAAACCTGGGCTATGTCGATTTTCTTTTCCCGGGCAAGCGCCAGCGCGTTTTCCATCAGGGAACTCATACCGTCCTGCCGCGCGATCTCATAAAGCGCGGCTTCTCCAATACTGTTGGAAACTCCCTCCCGGAATCGGGCGCTGGCATTCAACACCTCGTAAACACCCACACGTCCTTTCAGCCCGAGACCTTCACACTTGTCACAACCCGTGCCCCGGTAGAACACCTCACCGGGATCAAGGCCCATGTGCTTCAACATACCGGGATCAACCTCTTCCTGTGCCACGCAGTGCTCACAGTTTTTCCTGAGCAGTCGCTGGGCAACCACACACAGCAGCGTGGGTGCGAGGATGTAGTTTTCGATGTCCATATCGAGCAGGCGACTGATGGCGCCGAGGGCACTGTTGGTGTGCAATGTACTCAATACCAGGTGTCCCGTCATCGCGCTTTCAATGGAAATCTTCGCAGTTTCCTGGTCACGGATCTCGCCCAGCATGATGACTTCAGGATCGTGACGAAGTATGTTCCGCAGCACCCTCGCGAACGTCAGGCCGATCGGCGCATTCACCTGAACCTGCTCCACACCGGGGATATGGAATTCAACCGGGTTCTCGATGGTGATGATACTGAGGTTCTTCTGCTTCAGGACATCGAGAGCCGCGTACAGGGTTGTGGATTTACCTGATCCGGTGGGACCAGTGACCAGGATGAGGCCGTGGGCCTTGTTCAGGTTACTGAGAAAGGCCTCTTCCTGATCGGGCGCAAACCCCAGCTGTGCAATCGACAGGGGACCGCACTTGGTGTTGAGCAACCGGATCACGACGCTTTCACCATCCACCGTGGGAATTACGGAAACCCGCATATCGATTACCGCACCCTCTTCGACGACGCGTATCTGGCCGTCCTGCGGAAGCCGCCTTTCGGAAATATCCATCCCACCCATGATCTTGATACGGCTGACCAGCGCCGGCAGCATGGAGGGTTTCAACTCCTTGATCAGTGTCATTACGCCATCAATTCGAAATATCAGTTCAATATTCTTCTCGTTCGGCCGAATGTGTATGTCCGAGGTTCCCTTCCTGATGGCCTGTGAAAGTATGTTGTTGACCAGGCGCACGATCGGCGCCTCGTTACCCATTTTCTTCGTGATCTCGGCTTCATCGGGTTGCTCCGTCTGCTCCTCCTCGATGTCAGCAGAAATGTCCCGGTAAAAAGCACCCAGGGCCCAGTCGATACTGGCCTGGGTCGTAAGCACGGGTTCAGGGAGATGACCGGTCACGAAGCTCACGGTATTCAGCGCTTCTGTCGACTTCGGATCGACCATGGCCACCCGCAGCACATTGTTCTTCAGGCTGATGGGCACGACACCGTAATCACGCGCCATCTCCTCTGGAATAAGCTCAAGCGCATCATGATCGGGAATCTGGTCAGTGAGGATAAGAAACTCAAGCCCGAGGCTCTCCGCCAGGGCACGCTGCACTTCTCCCTCGGACACCTTGCCATCCTCACACAGGATGGTGCCCAGCTTGGGTACATTTTTGTTTCCGGCCCTTCTGAGTTCCTTCTGCCGTGCCAGGCCGGCTTCCAGGTCCTGACGGGACAGGTTGATCTTGTCCATGAGCACCTGTCCGAACAGGGCGCTGACCTGCTGGTCCTGGATGATGTCCGCAGGAAAGAAGATGCGATGGGTCTCTCCGTCTTCACGGGCAAGCAGGTGCAGCCCGTAGACGTCATTCAGGTAGTAGATGACTTCCCCGGGCCAGTCAGAGCCGTCCTTGAACTCGATGTGGCCGGCAAAGACCTGCAGGTCAGTCGCTTTTTTGGGTATGGCGCCGTTAAACCGAATGAACCGGATATCGCTGAAGTGGACCTTGACGCGCCTGCCTGACTGCAACTCGACAATGACGTGTGCCCTGGGGCCGTTGAACTCCAGCAGCAGCCCGTTGAGCTGACGCCGGTGAAGCAGCGTTATCGAAACCGGCTTCTCCAGATAGGCATCATCAGGGCACTGGCTCGCGGGAAACGTTGCCAGATCATACAGTTCTATCATCTGTTTGGCTTCGGCAGTCGTCACTTGTCGATCACAGCCAGATCTTCAATGGCGGGAAGCTCAACGCCCTTTTCCAGTCTCAACCGGA
>JAQCAK010000018.1 GCA_027621895.1 Pseudomonadota bacterium
CTGTTTCACGCTATGATCACGGGCTTCAATCTCAAGCGATCCCATAACATGTCAACTGTAGTGCTCATTCTCTGCGCCCTGACTCTGCTGGCGGCGACAGCCATCGTCTACATCACGCTGACCAACCGATCGCCGGATATGAGCCGGTATGATGATCCGCAACCGGCAATGATGGTGTCGCGTGACAAGATCAGTGAAGCACACCAGACAGTGATCGAAAAGCTCGCAGATTATCACGCAGGCCCCGTTGCGAAAGATATCTCGACGGGCCGACGCAGGTTCGCTTCGCTGTTCGAGAACGCCTTCGATCCCGCGGATGACATACGCATAAAAGCCACCGACGTGGACGGAATCCCCGGTGAATGGATTCTGGCAACCAATGCCAATCCTTCCAACAGACTGCTCTACCTGCACGGCGGCGCCTTCATGGTGGGCAGCCCGGCAACCCATCGGTTTATCACCTGTGAACTGGCCAGGCAGACCGGCGCTGCGGTACTCGCTGTCGACTACCGAATGATGCCGGAGTTCACGGTACTGAACAGTCATGAGGATGCCCATTCTGCCTACCAGTGGATACTGACGCACGGCCCGGATCACGAGACGCCCTGTTCAAACCTGTTTGTCGCAGGAGACTCTGCCGGTGGCGCATTGACGCTGGCTACCATTGCCTGGACCAGAGATAACGGGGTGCAGGCTGCGGACGGTGCGGTGGCATTCGCACCCTCGGTGGATGCGAGCCTTTCAGGCCCAACATGGAAAACGAACCTGACAACAGACTACTTCCTGGGGCCGGGTTTTGGGCGGGTCCTAAAGATCCCGGCACCCATCCGCCCTGCTGTCCCGAAAACAGTACGGTGAATCCGTGACCCACCCGGGTCTGTCTCCGCTGTTTGGAGATCTCGGGAATCTGCCACCCACGCTGATTCAGGTCAGTGCGGAAGAAATGCTTTACAGTGATGCTGTTCGATATACCAACAAGGCCAGGGAAGCCGGCAGCGATGTCACCCTGCAGGCCTGGCCCGCTCTGGTTCACGTGTTCCAGCTGTTTCCAGAACTGCCTGAATCCCATGATGCACTGCGCCTGGCTGCCGAGTTCATCACATCACGAGTAAAGCAGGATCGCGAACCCGTCACCTGACACTGACCCTGGAAGGTCTCAGAGGCCCCCGGCTTCCTTCACTGCCTGGTAAAGCTGGTCTCGGATCGCCGGATCAAAGTATTCATCCAGGCGGGTGATATGCCCGTCTTCTACCCTGCAGATGATACAGGCAGGGAGCTCGATAGGCTTGCCATTAGGCATGGTGCCCCGCAGCACATGCTGCTGGACAAAGCCCGTGGCCGTCGCCTCACGATACCAGATGTCATATTTCGCGCCGGCAATCCGCTTCGGTAATCCCGCCAGCACCTTAAGGTTTTCGTCGCGACTGTCTCCGGTTTCCCGTCGATCCAGGCCATCGTAGTTATGCCAGACCACCACATCGGGATGATAGATATCGCGAACGGTTTCCACATCTCCGGCTTCTATGGCGTTGAAGAATCGCTCGGCGACATCGAGGGCTTCCGTCATCAGGGATTGGCTCATTGTTTCTCTCCATCGGGTTGCGCTGTATCGGGTTGCGCTGTGTAGTGGCGCGCCACGCTGTAAAAATTCGCGCTGGCATTCAGCAGGCGTATCTCCGGCAGTAGCGGGTGTTCCTGCGCCTTCCCGGCAAACACCCTGAAATCGGACTCCTGCTGCCAGCGTGCGTAATGCAGAAAACCCGTGCCATCCTGCTTTTCGTTCAGGCGACTTTCGATAAACCCGGGCTGAAGCCGAAGAAAACCATCAATGTACTCATCCAGGAGCCTGAAAGTTTTATCGTGCTGCTCCGGTGTGGTTTCAAAGGTAACGACAACGACAAATTCCGTGTTCATGCGAGCCCCGTCGATTGCCACGCCTGAAGCTGAAATCCGCCCGCCGTGGTCTGCTCCCAGACTGTCAGGAAGCGATTAACCAGCTTCTTGTCCACACCATCCTTGGTGACGTCACCAAACACCACGCCTTCCAGGATGAATATATTCCCGAACTGGCGCACTGCCGTGTCACGCACGTCAAGTGAGTGATAGACCGTGGTACCGGCCCGCATGACGTCCAGGAAGCTCGTACGGGAGTCGGTCTTGCCGGAGGAATGGGTCCAGGTCAGTGTGTCGGCCAGGAAGACCGCCAGCTTGTCCGCATCCCCCTCGACCATCGCCTGTCGCCGTTCCGCATCGGCAGCCAGCAGATCATCAATATCACTCATGGGGCATCTCCTTCGATTAATTCAGCCGCCGAGGGAACCGGCCCCCAGTCGAGCTCCAGCAGTTCGTGCAATAGCCTTACCCTGTCAGCTCCGATCCGCTGCTCCAGGATTTCTTCCATGCGCGCGAGCCCGCGTTTCGCGATACCGCGCATCCGTTCGCCCTTATCGGTAAATCTCAGCAGTTTCTGGCGTCGATCAGCCGGATCCGGGTCAATGACTACAAGCCCTTTGGCTTCAAGCTCTTTCACGCCCTGCCTGACAGCCTGCTTGCTCACCCGCAGGTGTTTCGCGATATCGCCCTGGCGACAGATGCCATCACCGATGCAGATCATCATCAGTGACTGTGACCTCGGCAAAGAGAAATTCGCCCGCTGCTGCATGTAGCGCTGCAGCCCGTCATCCATCCAGTAGAAGCCATGAATCAGCGTGCGGGTCAGCAGCGACGTGTATTCAAACCGCGGTTCGGCTGCTGCCTCGACGCCTGCGACGGTCATCCGGCCCCCGTGATCAGCTCGCCGTTGGCTTTGACGCCATCCGCGTTGACGGGCAGGTCAGCGATGGGAACGCCGGCGGACAGGGTCGCACAGAATTCCAGCATGACACCATCCGGGTCGAAAAAGTAAAAGGATCGAAGCCAGGTTTTGTCGGTAGGCACATTGGAAGTCCGACTGGCCTCGCCGGTCACGACGTCGTCGTGATTAACCACTTCGGAGCAGTCAACTCCACGAGCGACCAGCTCTTCCCGATATCCGTCGATCTTGTCTGGCGAGACAGAAAAAGCGACATGATTCATCGAGCCGTGGGCAGAGGTAATCGTTCCTTTACCGGAGGCGACAAGATTTGCAGCGGACGCGATGCCCGGTTGCGCCTCACCCGCGTCGCGAAACCAGAAGAACGCCAGTTCCTGCCCACCGCCCATATCAAAGAAGAAGTGCTGGCCATAGCCACCGTCGAGGTCAAAGCCCTTGTTCAGTTTCATGCCCAGCGTATTCGTATAAAAGTCCACGGTCTTCTCCATGTCCTTGCAAACCAGTGCAAGATGGTGAAGCCCTCCCAGTTCAAATGCAGGTGCACTCATTTTCAGTCCTCCTTTTTCCACGCATTGCCGGCCCAGTCAGCAGGTGCTCCCGCTTCCGGTACCGGTACTTCCCTGATTCGTTCATCCACGTCATCAAACTCAAGCCGCAGCGCCTTGCAGGAAACGGCATGCAGGTTGTATCCCAGCACGTGGTAGGTGATCTCGAGGATATCCTCATCAGAGAAATGTTTGTGAATCGCCTCAAACAACTCGTCGGACGCGCGCCCGCCTTCAAGGATCAAAGCGTCTGCCCAGGCCAGCACGGCTCTTTCCCTTTCGTCAAACTTGTCGGAAACCTGCCAGTATCGAATGGCCTCAATTTTTTCGTCCGATACGCCGAATCGCCTGGCTGCTTTACAGTGCTGGGAAAAAACAAACTGGCTCCCCTGCGCATACCCTGCCCGCATGATGGCGATCTCACGTATCTCACCATCAAGCTGGCTGACACTCTTGTCCGCAAACATGCCGAACATGCCGAAATGGCTGGTCGCGTGATCGAATATATAGGGCACCAGCGCAAACACTGTCCACCAGTTGCCGGGCGTACCGGTTGCAGTGCCGGGTTCTGCCACGGGATCTCTGTCACCGAACAGTGCGTTGTAATACTTCAGAACGTTGTCTGGTGCATCTGCTCTGGATACCTGCTTAAGTCTTGGCATTTCTCTCTCCTCTTATGGATGTCTTCCTGCATACTATTGCCATGAACAATAACGGTCAATAATATTGACGTTCTTTCATCCAGATCAACCATCCTAATCTCGGAGATTTACAGTGAGCCTCAAACAGCTGCTCGACCAGGGCCAATTCATCAGTGCACCGGGTGTCTTTGATCCCCTCTCTGCCAGGGTTGCTGAATCCTGCGGTGCCAGGGCTCTCTACATGACGGGCTATGGCGTCAGCGCCAGCCTGCTGGGCAAACCCGATGCAGGGCTGGTGTCCTACCGGGAAATGGTCGACCGGGTGCGTGCCATCTGTGAAGTAACCAGCACGCCACTGATCGCTGATGGTGACACCGGTTTCGGTGGTCTTGCCAACGTCCGGCAGGCCGTGCAGGGGTACGAGTCAGCAGGCGCCGATGCCATCCAGCTTGAAGACCAGGAATATCCGAAACGCTGCGGACACACGAAAAACCGCAAGGTCATTCCTGCTGATGACATGGTCCGCAAAATCAGGATCGCGACTGAATCCCGGGCGAGCAGCGACTTCCTGATCGTGGCCAGGACCGATTCCAGAACGGAACATGGCCTGGATGAGGCGCTGCGAAGATCAGAGGCGTACATCACCGCCGGCGCGGACGTGCTGTTTCTTGAATCGCCGGAGTCGGTGGAGGAAATGCGGAAGATTGCCGAAACCTTTCCGGGAACACCCAAGCTGGCCAACATGGTAGGCGGCGGCAGGACTCCGGTACTGCCGGACGACGAACTGAAGACACTGGGCTACCAGATTGCTATCCACCCGGTTTACCTGCTGGGGGCAGCAGTTGCGGGCATGCGCGCGGCCATGGCGCCGCTGCTTGAGAAGGGAACCGAACTGGATACGGTCGCAGATCTTGAAGACCTCAACCAGCTCGTGGATTTCCCTGCCGTCTGGGCGCTTGATGAACTGAAGTAACGGCCCTGCTCGCTCAGCTTTTCTCGGCCAGCCAGGCTGCCACGATATCAGCTGCGTGGTCGCGCGCATCCGCAGGCTCTACCAGGTAATGATCGCCGGGTATCATCTCCAGGCGCTTGTCGCTGGAAGCCAGTGAATCGATGATCTGCCTGGCATCACTCGGGAAAACGCCGGTATCTCCATCACTCTGGATAACCAGTGCCGGTTCATCGATGCGCTGCAGGTGCTGCACGCCACTGCAGTAGGAATCACGCAGGCTCCACATCGAAAGCCAGGTACGCAGAGTATTGGTCAGCCCGATACCCCTGGGTGAAAAGTTGGCCGTCTTCGGATCCCCTGCATAGCACCAGCGTGGCTTGCGCTTGTTGGCGTCGATAGCGGGATCCATCAGTCGCAGGTCAGCCCACGTGCGGTACATGTTGAACGCCCGATCTGTCATGCCATGCTTTGCCAGCCGCTCCAGTTCTTCATAGCACCAGTCGGTGATGCGATGGTTACGGGCCTTCTGCGCTGCCCGGTATTTCTCAATGAACGCATCTGAATAAGGAGGACCGTTCGCCTCGTCGTACATGTTCAGGGATGGATCAATACTGGTGGGATCTTTCTCATCAGTAATGGAAGGGTCAAACCAGTCAGTCAATACCTCTGGTCGACCCCCGTGGGCGCACAGCGAGATATACAGATCCGCGGGTTCTATATCCTCAAGTGCCCGAGGCAGTTCCAGACCTGGCGTCGGCTTCATGGTGATGCCCTTGGCCTGGGACTGGTAAGCCGCCATCAGTGATCCGCCACCGGAGTTACCCAGGATGACGACCTTCTCGACACCGGCGACCTCGCGCAGCCATTTCACGCCCTGCCCGATATCCACTAGCGCGTGTTCCAGCATGAAAAAGTGCTCCAGACCTCGAAAGCGGGTGTTCCAGCCGAGGAAACCATAGCCCCGTGCAGCCATGTATTCACCCAGGTAGTGCTCACTGAAATCGACATTGTAGTGCGTCGCAATCAGTGCCACCTTTGCAGGCCTGTCGGCGGGTTCAACGTAGAGCCCCTGGCAGGGATAGAATCCGGCGCCGTTCCTTGCCCCCGTGGGCGAGTCGGTCGATACAAAGGTTCGCTTGATTTCGGTCATCGTTAGAGTCCTTGTTATTGATTGTTTTATGAGGCTGCTTTTCCGCCAATGGTGCGCTCTTCCAGCGATCGAACCAGCGCCGTAATGGTCGCGTTAACCGGCGCGGTCAGCCCCAGCTTGCCAGCTTCTTTTTCAACCGCACCGTTAATCACACCGATTTCACTGTATCGACCCGCCTCGATATCCAGCAGCACAGAGGGTTTGGCTGCCCGCATACGTTCAGCGAACTCGCGTACATAAGCCTCGGGGTCGTCGACCTTGATCGGAATGTCCCGCTTCCTGGCGATTTCCCACGCTTCGACCGCAGCGGCGCGACTCACCGGACCGATGAGGGGGTCATCCAGTACCTCTCCCACGGTCATACCGGTGAGGGCGCAGGGTCCACTGTAAGCAACATTGCAGATCAGTTTCTCCCACTGGATCACCGCGATGTTATCGACAGCTTCCGTATCGAAACCGGCACCGGCGAAGGCGGCGACCACCGGGTCGAGCGGCGCTTCACTGCCAGGCAGGTATCTGCCCATTCGAATTGCTTTCATATCATTGTGATGGCTGTGACCAGGCTCAGGCAGCGATGCGCCAAAACCCTGGGCAACACCGACGATCACTTTTTCCTGACCAAATATATCCGCAACCGTATCGGCACTACCCAGGCCATTCTGAATCGTCACCACACAGCCACCCGCACCCACGAGGTGTCTCGCACTTTCAACGGCGGGGACAAACGCGGCTTTCACCGCGATCACCAGCAGATCAACAGACAGATCAGGTGCCTCTGTGTAGGCACGAAGCTGGACAGTTCTGTCACCGCTCGCACCAGAGACTCGCAATCCCGAGGCGTTAATGGCATCCACGTGCGCCTGGTTGCGGTCAATGGCAATCACATCATGGCCACTGGAAGCCAGCAGCCCGGCATAGATTGAACCCATGGCGCCGCAACCGAAAATCGCTATCCGCATGTCAGAACTTCTCCTCTAATCGCTTCAGGTGCGGGATCAGTTCAGCCTTCTGTTCCAGACCAAACCCGGGCGCCTCTGAGGGTGTAACCCTGCCGTAGTCAAAAGTACAAGCCGATGAGAATCCGCCAAATGGATTAAAAACACCAGGGTAGGCCTCACAGCCACCCAGCCCCAGCCCGGCTGCAATATGCAGGTTAATCAGGTGCCCCCCGTGTGGAAAACACTGGGCGCGATCAAATCCCGCTGACTCCAGAACCTCGAGCATCTTCAGGTATTCGGTCAGGCCATAGCTGAGGCCCGCATCCATCTGAAAAATGTCACGCCCCGGTCTCAGACCACCGTAACGTACCAGGTTCCGGGCATCCTGAACGCTGAACAGGTTCTCACCCGTGGCGAGCGGTATCCGGGTGTCCTCGGCCAATTGCGCCATTAATTGGAAGTCCAGGGGGTCTCCCGGTTCCTCAAACCAGCGCAACTGACGGTCTGACATGGCTTTCAGGTAATCCCTGGCTGTCTGAAGGTCGAACCGGCCGTTGGCATCGACCGAGACCCGGCTGCCGGATCCGGCCAGAGCCACCGCCGCGTCAATACGTGCCATATCCGATTCGAGACTCGCGCCGCCGATCTTGATTTTGTAGGCTTCGAAGCCAAGTTCGCGATACCCGCGAAGCTCGTTTTCGAGTCTCCCCAGAGAATCCTCCTCATAGTAATAACCACCCGCTGCATAGGTCACTACCGAGGGTTGTTCAACCTGGCGCGAGACCGCATCAGCAATCGTCCGCCAGGCAGGCACATCAGATAGTTTCGCGTTCAGGTCCCAGACGGCAAGCTCCAGGGCGGCGAGTGCACCGGCCCGGTCCCCGTGGCCGCCCGGCTTTTCATCTTTCATCGCAGTCGCCGCGACCGCCGCCGGGTCCAGCGAATTTCCATCTCCTGTCACCAGGGTGTCCGGTTTGGCTGCCAGCACCCTGGGAATCATTCGGTCGCGCAGAATCGAGGGTTGTGCAAATCGTCCAATCGAGTTGAAACCAAAACCCACCAGGGGTTTTCCGCCCCGAAACACATCACAGGTCACCGCGACAAGCGACACATCATGTGCGGAAAAGTTGACCACGGCATTGGTGATATTGCCTTCCAGTGGTACCGATATCTCGTGTATGCCGGTGATCCTGATCAAGGTTCTCCCACCCGTATCATTGCTTATCGTCCTGCTTCTGCGTGCTGCACAATATCGCTACAGCGCCCCATCCTGTCAAACAATTTGACGGCCGGGAAGCCGCTGTTTTTGTAAAATTATTTGACTATAATTCGAAGGTTGATCAGACTTGGCTGCAGAAAACTTCCTGAATCGCCGGGTATCAGCAGCTCTCCCCAACATTCAAACCCAAGAAAACTCAATCAATAAAAAGGGAGCAACATGACCGAACTCATCGCCCAGTGGGCCTCGCCCTACTACTTCCAGATCAAATTCGTTCACCTGTTCTTCGTCGCCATGTGGCTGATGAGCACCTCGGTTGCCTATCGCTTTTATCTCCTGCCGATCTTTCAGGACTGGCAGCGCGACCCGCAGAACCTCGACAGGGCCCGGTTACGCAACTGGGCGATCGAGCGCTTTGACGAAGGCGCGGTCCTTGAACATGTCGCATTCCCCATGCTGCTCATTACCGGCCCCCTGATGATGATCGCCGGCGGCTGGAATCCGGCCCAGGGATGGTTCGCGATGAAAATGGTGCTGGTGGTACTGGTTTTCCTGCCCATCGAGATCATGGACTATCACCTTGCGCATTTCGGCCTGAACAAGGAAAAACTCAGGCTCGCCGGCAGAACAGAGGCTTACGAGAACGCTATTCATCTGCACTGGTGGTTCCTGGTGATCTCTTCACCGATAGTGATTATCTCCATTCCTTACGTGATCTACCTGGTCGTCGTGAAACCCTATTAACTGCTGACGGAGCATGAGCATGGACACTACCCTGATTACTCCCCTTGACGGCATCAAGCCTCGCCCGTTCGCCAATCCAGAAAAAGTCACCCGAATCACCAACCGGGTTTCCCTGGGAATCTTTCTTTACATTGTTATCGTGATCTATCCGGCCTACGGTCTGCTGCGCGGTTTCTGGGTGCCGGATTTCCCGGTCATGGATTTTGAAGGCACGATAACGGCGCTGATCGTTGGCGGGCTGTTTGCCCTGTTTGCGCGGCGATCCATTCTCAACCGGGTCATACGTCAGGTCGAGGCGGGACAATCCTGAATCGGTCCAGGGACCAGGGGTCGCAGGCGGTTCAGCCTGCTCAGGCACTGGTTGGCTGAACGACCGGCACAGCCCCCCGTCACTGCAGCTGCCTGTGGCGCTTAACTGGCGTTGCAACAGGTATTGCAACCGGTATTGCAACCGGGCAGCCAGCCAACTAGACTGCCGGTACCCAATAAGATACCGCCTTACGGTGATGCCAGATGAAGACGGATACGACCGAGCAGCAGATCGAGCGCTACACGAAAAAGGTCGCTGAACTGCTCAAGTATGCGAGACGCGAATCAGGGCTATCCGCCAGGGAGCTGGCTCGCCGGGTCGGCAGTTCCCATTCCACGATCCTGGCTTATGAAGCCGGCAGGAAGGTGCCCATGACCACCACCCTGCTGCGACTGATACATGCCTGTGGCTTTTCCGTGGACTTCGAGCTGTCGCCACGGATCCGGGGAAATGCCGACAATCCGAGAGGCGCAGAACTGGAGCAGGTCCTTGAACTGGCCTCGGTTTTTCCAGCGCGACACAGCGACAGACCCGATGCCGCACTGCAAACCCGAGCTGACTCGAAATGAGCCTGCCCGAAAAAATCGTGACGCTGCACCATGTTCTCAAGGCTGCCGGTATCGAGCATGCTTTTGGTGGCGCGCTGGCACTGGCCTGGTGCACCCAGCAGGCCCGCGGCACCATTGATATCGACGTGAACATATTCGTCTCCAGCGAACAGGCAGAAACCGTGCTGCGCGCCCTGCCCGATGCCGTGTCATGGTCAGCATCCAACCTGGAAGAACTGCTGCGCGAGGGCCAGGTTCGGGTCTGGTGGGACAAGACACCACTGGATCTTTTTCTGAACACGCTGAAACTGCACGATCAGATGTCCCGTCGAATACGCTGGGAAATGTTTACCGGAGAGTCCATACCCTTCCTGTCCTGCCAGGACATCGCCATCCTGAAAGTCTTTTTCAACCGGACCAAAGACTGGGCCGATCTTGAGGCGATGGTTGAAGCCGGTACCATTCGAATCCCGGAGGTCACCGCCCGAATCATCGAATACCTGGGTGCAGACGATGAACGGGTTGCCAAACTGGCCGGTCTGTCCAGTATCAGGTGAGACCCGGCACCCCTCATCGGACGCATTAAATCATTGAAAATCAGGGCCGTGGACGTATACTCGCGCCCCCACAGCCACCGCTTCTGGTGGCCGCTCGCCTGAGGTCCCCATGTCAACACCCGAGACACCGTCGAACTTCCTTTCGTTCGGCCTGCCGCCTGCCCTGATCCAAGCCGTTTCAGAAGTAGGGTACGAAACACCGTCCCCGATACAATCAGGTGCCATTCCCCCGCTGCTACTGGGGAAAGACCTGTTCGGCCATGCGCCGACCGGTACCGGCAAAACGGCCGCCTTTGCACTGCCGCTGCTGGCCAACATCGACCTGGAAGCCCGCCACGAGCAGGTGCTGGTACTGACACCAACCCGCGAACTTGCCATCCAGGTGGCAGAAGCCTTTCAGCGCTACGCCAACCATCTGAAAGGCTTCCACGTATTGCCCGTGTACGGTGGCCAGGAGTATTCAGGCCAGATCCGTGCACTGCGCCGCGGCGTGCATGTTGTGGTGGGCACACCCGGGCGGGTGATGGACCACATCCGCAAGGGCACGCTGCGACTCGACAGGCTGCGCGCCCTGGTACTTGATGAAGCGGATGAAATGCTCCGCATGGGTTTCATTGACGATGTGGAATGGATTCTGGAACAGACACCAGCCGGCAGACAGATCGCTCTTTTTTCGGCCACCATGCCGAAGGAAATACAGAAGATTGCCCAGAGACACCTGAAAGACCCCGTTGATATTTCAATCAAGACGAAAACCGCGACCGCAGCGTCCATCCGACAGCGATACTGGCTGGTCAGTAATCTGCACAAACTGGATGCGCTGACCCGTATTCTTGAAGCCGAACCTTTCGAGGGTGTGCTGCTGTTCGTGCGAACAAAAATCGCGACAACGGAACTGGCAGAACGTCTTGAAGCGCGCGGGTATTCAGCCGTCGCGCTGAACGGCGACATGCCGCAGAAGAGCCGGGAGCAGATGGTCGAGCGCCTGAAAAAAGGCAGCGTCGATATCCTTGTCGCCACCGACGTCGCCGCCCGGGGCCTGGATGTCGACCGGATCAGTCACGTTATCAACTATGATATCCCCTACGACACCGAGGCCTATATCCATCGAATCGGGCGTACCGGCCGCGCCGGCAGGACCGGTGAGGCTATCCTGTTTGTATCTCCCCGGGAACAGCGAATGCTCGCGGCGATAGAGAAGGCCACTCGCCAGAAGATTGAAAAAATGTCACTGCCATCAACAGAAATGGTCAACAACCAGCGGATTGCGCGCTTCAAGCAAAGTATCACCGATGCCCTGGCAGGCGGCGAACTCGAATTCATGCGGGGCATACTCGAAGGCTACCAGCAGGAGCATGATGTCGCACCGATCGAAATCGCCGCGGCCCTGGCAAAGCTCGCTGTTGGGGAAAAATCACTGCTGGTCGAGCCGGAAAAGACCGGCAAAGCTGAATCCGCGTCTCGGGAGCGCAGTCACACTCGTGAACGGGGCCAGACACGGGAAGAGCGTCGACCGGGTCCCCGGTTATCACCCAGGGAAAGAAAACCCAAAGCCCTGGCGGATGGTATGGAACTTTACAGATGCGAGATCGAAAATAACCACGAGGTACAGCCGGGCAATATTGTCGGCGCGATTACCAATGAGGCTGGCCTTGACGCGGAGCACATTGGACACATCAATATCCGCGACAGCTTCAGCACGGTAGAGCTGCCCGAGGGAATGCCAAAGGACATCTTCAACG
>JAQCAK010000019.1 GCA_027621895.1 Pseudomonadota bacterium
GGGTTCCCAGAAATGACAGGCGGGACCATCAACGGTGGCCGAATAATCCTGCAGGAAGGCCGTCCAGTCCGGCGGCTGTCCCTCGGCGGCCAGTCGCCAGGTTTCAAAGTGCTGCTGCGCTTCTGCTTCAAACATGTGGTAGCAGGGCCTGCCCAGCAATTGTTCCAGGGCCAGCTTCAGGGAATTGGTACCCGTCCGGCCAATGCCTGCACCGATAATGTGCAGTCCTTCAGTCATGGGCCACCGCCCGGCTGTAGCTGTCGTTGCAGCAGAAATTCCACATCATGGCGATTGCAAACCCTCCAGGTCTTCCAGGCTGCTGACCCGGTAACCCAGGTCCCTGAGCAGGCCGTCATTAACACCGTAAACCCAACCGTGAACATCAATCTCCTGACCACGCCGCCAGGCCTCCTTCATCACGGTACTGCGGGAAAGAGACAGCACCTGCTGGCGCACATTCAGCTCGCAGAGCCGGTCTGCTGCTTCGTGAACCGGCAGGTCACCCAGCGCGGGCCTGTTCTGCTCCCACAGCTCTCGAATCCCGGACAACCAGTGATCCACAACACCTTCCGTGTCATGACCCATGGCGGCCTCAACACCGGCACAGCCATAGTGGCCGCAGATGATGACGTGACGCACCTGGATAACCCGGATAGCGAATTCCACTACAGACATGCAGTTGATATCCGTCTGGAAGACCACGTTGGCGACATTGCGGTGAACAAAAACTTCGCCGGGCATCAGGCCGGTAATCTGGTTTGCCGGCACCCTGCTGTCTGAGCATCCGATCCAGAGGAACTTCGGCTTCTGCTGGTTTGACAGGCGCTGGAAGAATCCGGGATCTTCGGCCTCCACCTGTTTCGCCCAGGCACGGTTGCGCTCGAAGAGTTCTGTGATGTCGTTTGCCATTCGCTCTGTAACCCCTGGTTTCGGCGCCGGCAAGATTACCACAGGCAAACCGGCTTTCGGTCAGCTTTCGCTGCCGCACGCCGCCACGAAGGCGGATCAGCCACACAGGCCGGTACGGCATCAAAGTCCGCCAATCGCTGTTAGAATGCCTGAATCAGACGTTCAGCAGTAACCTGCTGGACCCAAACGCTGTTAGAGGGAGAACAACCGTGCTTAAAGTCATTCCGGTGCTGCTGGGACTTCTATTGGCCGCTGCCTGCACCGATCCATTCGTCGTTATTCCCGGCGGCAAGCTGCAGGGTGAGATAACTGCCATACCTGAGGACTGGGGTGTGGTACCGGAGGTCATCCAGCTCGAGGTTCGACCCGACAATCCCTATTCCGTGAATATCTGGGGGCTGGCAGACAACGGCAACCTGTACGTCGCAACACAGGATGCCAAATGGGCGCCCATGATCACCGCTGACGAGCGTGTCCGCGTGCGAATCGAGGATAACCTTTACGAGCTGAAGGCGACCCGTGTCCAGGACGACCAGGAAATCGCCAACGTGGTTGAATCCTATGCGCGCAAGTACAACATGGATCCCGATGATGGCAGCTGGGCTGAAACCGGCCAGGTTTTTCGACTGACTGCCCGCAACCGGTAAAAACGCAGCGGCCAGCTAGGCAACCGCCGCGGCCTGCCCACCCTGGCGATGCCAGAAATGGCAGACCAGCAGACTCAGGGACACCAGCACCAGCGTGACGAAGCAGAACTGCATGGCGACCACGATGTCACTGGCAAATGCCACGATCATGCTGGACACAAAAGGCGCCAGCGTCGAGCCGAGCCCACTCATCAACTGCAGGTAAACCACGTTCTTGTGGGACGGCTGCCGAACGAAGGACAGCCCGAAGGCCACATAGGAATTGTAGGTCGCCGATACCGAGATGCCATAGACATAACCCAGCAGCAGCACCAGGGTCAGGCTGCTCGCCAGCGTCAGGGCCAGTACCGCCAGCATGGACACCAGTACAAAGCAGTAGAGCAGATACTTCACCTCGATTCTGGATGCAGCCCAGGTGCCAAACAGGGAACCCACGAAGGCCGCGGCAAATACGTTGGCCATGAATTGACCCCCCGCCTCAGGTCCCACATCAAAAGTCTGCTGGATGAACTGGGGTGCCCACACGAAGATGGAGATCTTCGCCATCATGAACAGCAGCAGGCTGAATCCCACCAGCAGAATGCCGGGATTCCAGTTGCCGGCCAGCGTGCTTTCATCAGGTGATTCGACCTCTTCAGGCATGACCGCGGGATCAAACGAGGAAATTGCGCTGACCAGCACCACCAGGCCCGACAGTGCAGCGACTACCAGATAAACCGAAGACCAGCCAAACTCATTGATCACAAACCAGGTCGCCGCGCCGGAGAAAACGATGCCCCCGCCATTGAACATGGCATCCTGCGCGACCATGATCATCTGGCGGCGATGACCCTGCCACTGCTGGGTGATCACCGTGACACCACCGCAGATCACGATGGCCATCAGCGTGCCGATGAGCAGCAGCAGGACAGGCAGAAAACTGTAAGGGGCGGCAAAGTGCAGCCACAGGATCAGAATGATCGTAACCAGATAGCTCCAGACAATGACCGGGCGAATCGCCACATAGTCAAAGACAAAAAACGCCAGGATACCGCCCAGGAAGACGCCACCCGTAAACCAGGTGAACTGGGCTGCGACCGACGTAATCGGGACACCGTAATGGGTGGCGGCGGGTTCAGTCAGCAGGCCGACCGTCGTCACGAATCCGGCCATGATCAGCGTGGCCAGCAACGGGATGAGCATAAGCCTGATCTGATTGAATGTCACAATGCGCAGCCATCAGGGGTTATGCACCCGAGCTTAGCAGACCACCAGCGCCGCGGACATTTCATTCCGGGGAAATTTCTTCAAGGGTCTTGCCTGCTGTTTCAGGTAACACCAGCCAGACCATGACCGGCACAACCAGCGCCACCCCACACAGTACCGCCACCGCCGTCCAGTTGGATTCAAAGATCAGGTACAGTCCGGAGATCGCCGACAATCCGAGTATGGCGGCGAGCGTCGAAACCATTCCCCTGAAACCTGACGCGGTTGAGCGGAACCGCGTGGGAAACAGCTCGGTACCATAGCTGGTCAGTGTCACATCACTGCCCATCACAAAGAAGATCATGACCACCCAAAGCAGCGGCACGAACAAGCCGGTGAGCATATAAAAGCCAATGCCCGCCACGGCAAATCCTGCGGTGAATACCATGGTCACCGGCCGGCGTCCTCGCCGGTCACTCAGCCAGCCCGCAAACGGATTGCTGACCACCGCCAGCGCCCCACCCAGGAGGTTCAGCATGGCGACGTGCGCAGGCGTCCAGCCGTGTACGTCCTGCAGGTACTTGGGTGCGAAGAAGGCCGTTGAACCCGCGGCCAGCGCAAACGCGAAGACCACCGCAAGCAGTCCGTAGCTGCGCCTGGGATAGGCCGTGAACATATCCAATACCGGTCTGGCCAGGGGCTGGCGAATGTGTTCGATCTTCTGGTAGCGATGGGTTTCCGGCATGGCCTTGCGCCAGTAGGCAATCAGCAGCAAAGGCACGAGGCCAATGGCATACAGGGACCGCCAGCCGTAGGGCACGAGATCGACGAAGCCGTACATCAGTGCCGCGAACCCGGCGCCACAGGCCTGCAGCGCGCCCAGCGCACCAATCCCCCAGCCACGGTTCTCCGGCGCGAACTCCTCGGCAATCACGACCGCCGCAATCAGTGTTTCTGCACCGGCAAAGGCCCGGGCGCCAAACTGAAACACAACGAACAGTTCCGCGTTGGGCGCCAGCGCTGTCGCTCCCGTGAACAGGGTATAACCCCCCCCCGTCACCAGCAGCAGCAGACGCCTGCCGTATCGGTCTGCCGCAATCGCGAGGAACAGCGCAAAAAAGGAACCGGAGCGCACCAGGGCACCGAGCAGGCCCAGGTCTGATTCCGGGATCGCCAGCTCTGACTGAATCTGCTTGAGGTTCAGGGAAAACAGGTAAATGTCATATTGCTCGAAGAATGACACGGCGGCGACCAGCCCCAGCAGCTTCCACTGGTCGGCGGTCAGGTTCGGGGGGCGTCCCAGGAACCAGGTAAACCGGTACCATCGGGGTACGTTATTCAACAGGGTGACTCAACAGCGATGACCGAAATCTGTTGCTTGTTCATTACATGCAGCATAGCAGACAGCATCCGTGACTTGCGCATTGATTGGAGCAGGCTGATCCGACAAAGTGCTCGTCTTGACCCGGGGTAAAACAGCAATGACAGATACCGTTGATTGTGCAGTGATCGGTGCCGGCGTGGTGGGGCTCGCGGTGGCTGGCCGGTTGGCACAGTCCGGCCTCGACACTATCGTACTGGAAAAGGCATCACTGATCGGCTCGGAAACCAGCTCACGAAACAGCGAGGTCATACACGCCGGCATCTATTACTCCCCGGGTTCACTCAAGGCCAGGCTCTGTGTTCAGGGCAGGGAGATGCTCTATGCGTACTGCGAATCTCATCAGGTCAGCCACGCTCGCTGCGGCAAGCTGATCGTGGCAACCAGTGAGTCCCAGCTCGAGGCGCTGAAAGAGATCCAGTCCAATGCGGTGAGCAATGGTGTAGGCAATCTCGAACTGCTGAACCGGGAACAGGCCCTGGCCCTGGAACCCGCCCTGGCCTGTCACGGCGCCCTGCACTCACCATCAACAGGCATCATCGACAGTCACGGACTAATGCTGGCCCTGCAAGGTGACCTGGAACGTGTCGGCGGCATGATCGCATTCGATTCACCCGTCATCAGCGGAGCCATCGAAAAAGCCGGCATCCGCCTGCAGACCGGGGGAAGCGCTGGCATGGAATTCATCGCCAGGCACCTGGTGAATTGCGGGGGGCTGCATGCACAGGCGATCGCCCGCAAACTGGACGGCTTTCCCACGGCATTTGTACCACCGGCCCATCTTGCCCGGGGCAACTACTACAGCCTCAATGGCCGCGCGCCTTTCAGCAGGCTGATCTACCCGGTTCCCGAACCCGGCGGACTGGGTGTTCACCTGACCCTGGACCTGGGGGGCAGTGCCCGTTTCGGTCCGGATGTGGAATGGATCGAACAGATCGATTACGACGTGGACCCCCGCCGGTCAGACGCCTTCTACCAGGAAATCCGTCGCTACTGGCCGGAGCTGCCTGATGATTCACTGTCGCCTGACTATGCAGGGATTCGCCCCAAGATCAGCGGGCCCGGGGAGCCGGCAGCGGACTTCCTGATCCAGGGCCCGGGGGACCACGGCGTTCCCGGTCTGATCAATCTGTTTGGTATCGAGTCTCCCGGCCTGACTGCCTCATTGGCCATCGCCGCGGAAGTAGATGGACTCATCTCCGGCACAAGCCAGCCAGACTGATTTACCGAGGGCCGCCCTGCAGCCATACGACTGTTACAATGCCTGCTTTAACTGCAGGGAAAAGCCAAACCGATGATCGATCTGACACGCGAGGGAGAAGTCTTCGTTCTGACCATGAACGCGGGTGAAAACCGCTGGAACACTACATTTACCCGGGCATTCGCCGAGGCCCTGGATGAAGTTGAAGCCTCTGAGGGACCGGCCGCCCTGGTTACCCGCTCGTCCTCTGAGAAGTTTTACTCCAACGGCCTGGACCTGGACTGGCGCATGTCGAAGGAGGCTGATCACCCCGGCGGCGACCGGGATGTCTTTGCCGATGAATTCATGAAACTCATGGCCCGACTGATTACCCTGGGCCTGCCCAGTGTTGCTGCAATCAACGGCCACGCCTTCGGTGCCGGCTTCATGTGCGCGCTGTGTCACGACGTTCGCATCATGCGTGAAGATCGTGGCTTTGCCTGTGCCAACGAGATAGAACTGGGGATGGTGATTCCAAAACCGGAGCTGGCGCTCTTCCGGCACAAGCTGCCCATGAATGTCTTTTTCGAGACCGTGCAGCTGGCACGACGCTGGACCGGCCCTGACGCGCTCAATGCCGGCATTGTCCAGCAAACCGCCAGCCTGGATGCCCTGCACGATGCCGCCATGGCGCGTGCCGCCGAACTGGCCAGACTCGGGGCGAACCGAAAAGCCTATAAGGGCATGAAAGAATCCATCTACGGTGAACATGCTGCCATCAACGAGCCGCATGGTGCCGCCCACATGCTCAGGCACCTGGACCAGTATCATTAATGCCATCCCGGGGCAGCAACACCTTCCCGGTCGACCGGCTCGTTCTGCAGATTGTTGAGGAACGGCAACCGGCAACCGGTGCGACCCTGGCGAGCCTGCATATCACCAATACAGCCGGCATACCGCTGACCGATGGCTGGCGCATTTATTTTTCCCTGGGCCTGGCCCCGCTTGAATCGGAACAGCGGGTAATCCGCTCCCTCATCGAGGGTCGGTATGGCTACCTGTCACCCGGCCCCGCATGGTCCGGGTTGGCCGCGGGTGAATCGATGGTCATCCCGATCGAAAACTGGCTGTTGAACGGCATGCCCTACCGGGCGCGCCAGGGTTTTCACGTGACCGTGGATGGATCTCTCCCTGAACCACCGCAGGTCAGACCACCGCAGCTGCTGCCCCTGGACCGCCTGGAAAATGACTGGATTCCCGCCATGTCGCCTGCCGCGGACGTCCGGCCTCAGACAGCCGACAACCTGTTCGCTCGCCATGCTGCATTGAATACCGGGCCGGATCAGACCGACAGGGCTGCACCATCAGTCATCCCGGCGCCAGGACTCGCCGGGTTTACCGGCAGTTTGATCACAACCCGTGGTCTGCAGCTCCCTGAACCTGCAGACGCCGGATTAAGGGAGATTCTCGGTGATTACGAGTGTGCCGACGGGCTGGTGGTTCGCACCACCATCTCGGACACCCAGCCCGAAGAGGGCTATCAGCTGCTGATCAATGAGGCGGGTGTGCAGATCACCGGGGGGTCGGCAGCAGGTGTCTGGTATGGCGCCCAGACACTGCGACAGCTGGTCCAGCCTGATCCGAATGGTGGCTGTTCAGTCGCGGCCGTACGTATCGAAGATGCGCCGGATTTTTCACACCGGGCGCTGTTTATCGATCTGGCGAGGCACTTCCAACCGGTCGACGAGCTGCGCAGGATTATCCGCGCCATGTCAGCCTACAAACTGAATCGCCTGCAACTCGGCATCAGTAACGATGAAGGCTGGCGCCTGGAAGTGCCGGGGATGCCGGAGCTGACCGCGGTCGGTGCCAGGCGACTGTTTCAGGCAGAGGGTCCCGATGGACCACTCGGACTCTATCCGGCCTGGGGCGACGACCACCAGGAACAGCAGGCTTTCCTGACCAGAGAAGAATTTGGCGCACTGCTGGCGTTTGCCCGTCAGCACCATGTCGAGGTGATCCTCGAACTCAACCTGCCGGCCCATGCCAATGCACTGATCCGCTCGTTCACCGCCAGCGGCCGGTTTACCCTCACGGATCCCGATGACCGGTCGACCCATCGTTCCGCCCAGGGCTACACCTGCAATGTCGTCAATGTCTGGCTGCCTGATGCTTACCATCTGGCGAGGGAACTGTTTCAATCCTTCGCAGCCATGTACCAGGATGCAGGCGTGCCGTTCAAGCGTATTCATCTGGGTGGCGACGAGGTACCGGCAGGTGCCTGGCTTCACTCTCCGGTCTGCAGGCAATCACTCCAGGCTCTCGATCTCTGGCAGCCCGACTGGGACCCGGAACGCCCCGATGACGCTGCCGCCATCACCCGGGCCTGCCTGAAAGGGTACGCACACAATATCCTGGCGGCCCTGGAGGAAGCAGCGCCTGGCACCGGGGCCGGGTTCTGGCACGAGATGTCTGCATTTATCGACCTGGAAACGGTTGGCAACGACCTTGAAAGATATCAGCGGGTCTACTTCAACAGCTGGACCACCGAGGCCGGGGAACTCAACATTCCCGCAGCAATCCTCGACCGGGATCAGCAGATGGTAATCTCGAATGCCAGCTACCTCTACCTGGACATGCCTCATGGCCTTCACGCTGAAGAATCCGGGTTGCCCTGGGCTGGCTACATTGATACGGATACCATCTACCACTTCCACCCCTTCAACAGCTGGCACATCCAGCCGAACCAGCGGCCGCGGATCAAGGGCATACAGGCACAGCTCTGGACCGAAACCATCACCGATGCAGCATTGCTCCATGCACACCTGTTTCCAAGGCTGCTGGCTGTTGCAGAAAGGGCCTGGCACAGCGAACCCGTGACAGCGGGATGGCAGGCTTTCGCGGCGGCCGTGGGTCACCGGGAACTTGGCTGGCTGGCATCGCTGGGAATCCTGTCTCGACTGCCACCACCAGGGGCGAGGGTTGTCCAGGGTTCGCTGGAGGTCAATACGATGCTGCCGGGACTTGATGTGCGTTACACACTCGACGGTTCCGATCCGACCCCGCAATCACCCCGTTATGAGGGGGCAAAGCAGGTGCCGGCCAACGTGGAAATCAGACTGGCATGCTTCTTCGGCAATCGACGCAGTCGCATCGTCAGTTTACAGAGCTGAGGCCCTGGGCGGGTCAGGGTCCTGCCAGCGGGTAAGACCTTCAGGCGGCAGCCCGGGCACCCTTGCTGAATATCGCCTCCGCCAGCTCGTCAGCAACCTGGTTGGTGGGCATCCGCCGCAGGTCCGATGCTTCAAAGATGCGTTTCAGCGTCCCGCCGATTCGGCTGACATGAGCATCGAGCTTCGCTTCCGACGTTTCCGCCTGCTGCTGGTAGTAGACATCGATGATACCGCCGGCGTTGATGACATAGTCCGGGGCATAGAGAATACCGCGATCAAGGAGCACCCCGCCCAGTTCCGGCGTTGAAAGCTGGTTATTGGCAGCCCCTGCAATAATGCCTGCCCGAATACCGCGCACCGATACCGGATTAATGGCACCTCCCATCGCACAGGGGGGCCAGCACGTCCACTTCCGCTTCAAGAACGCCCTGGACGTCCATGACATCAACATCCAGATCCTGCCGGGCACGCTGCAGGTTTTCTTCACTGATATCCGCAACGGTGACTCGTGCGCCGGCATCAACCAGCAGTCGTGCCAGGTGGTAGCCGACGTTGCCGACACCCTGGATCGCGACGCGAATGTCCCGCAGGTCTGACTGGCAGCGATAGGCAACCGCTTCACGAATCCCGATGAAGACTCCCTGCGCCGTCACCGGCGAGGGATCACCACCGAAGCGGTCATTCGCAATCCCTGACACGTGACGCGTTCTTTCTCCCATCACGGCAATGTCGGCCACCGAGGTACCCGAGTCTTCAGCCGTGACGTACCGGCCGTCCAGGCTGTCAATGAATTCACCCATCTCCAGCAGCAGTTCACGGGTCTTGCCGGTTTTCGGATGACAGACAATCACAGACTTGCCACCACCCAGCGGCAGACCAGCCAGCGCCGACTTGTAGGTCATGCCGCGAGACAGTCTCAGGACATCGGTCAGCGCATCTTCAAGGCCCGGGTAGGGAAACATTCGACAGCCGCCTACCGCCGGCCCCAGGCGGGTATTGTGTACCGCGATGATCGCAGTGAGTCCTGCCGTTTCCCTGACAACCACCTGTTCGTGGTTATCGAAATCCGGATGCGATTCAATTTCAAACTGGTTCACTGGTGTTCTCCCTTTTTCAGGCTGCTGCTGCGTGGGTTGCCACGGGCACGAGTTCACCCTTGAACTCCCGCAGCAGGATCTTTTTCCGGCCGCTGATTCGTTCGACATTCGCCTGTTTGACGTGACCGTAACCACGAATTTCCATGGCGAGCGCGGCGAGCTTCACCGCCGGTGTGTAGTTCGAGTTGTCCAGCTTTGCCGCAATATCCAGCATCTGTTCCCGGTACTCGTCACGAAGCTGCCGCTCCATCCGGCGCTCGGCCGAGTAACCAAATGGATCCAGGCGCGTACCGCGCAGGAACCTAAGTGGCGCCAGCAGGCGGAACACCTGCAACACCAGGCCCGGGAGTTTCATCTTCCGGGGTTTGCCGGTGCCCGGATCCTTCCTGCTGAGCAGCGGTGGCGCGAGATGAAAATCAAGCCGGTAGTCACCTTCAAAGACTTCCTCCAGGTAGCGCTGAAAGCGACCATCGGTATACAGCCGGGCAACCTCGTACTCGTCCTTGTAGGCCATCAGTTTGTAGAGAGACCTGGCAACTGAACGGGTGAACTCGTGTCCCCGATCGGGAGCGCGGGACTCATCCAGTTGGCGGATCCGGTTCATGACACTTCGATACTCACTGGCGTAGGCCGCCGACTGGTAATCTGTCAGACGCTGGACCCGATCCTCGATAATTTCATCGACATCCGTCAGGGGTTCAAACTCCCCGCCACCACCGGCGATCTGCTGCACCGCCTCCAGATCGTAAGCGGCGCGCCTGCCCCATTCGAAAGACTCGCGATTGAATGTCACGGAAACCCCGTTCAGTTCAATCGCCCGCTCGATCGCCTGGCGGGAGACCGGGATCAGGCCCAGCTGCAATGCATAGCCAAGCAGGAACATGTTGCTGGCGATGGAGTCACCGAGCAGCCGTGTGGCCAGCGCGGTCGCCTCGATAAAACGGGTTTTGTCCGAGCCCACTTCCTGGGCCAGCAGTGACTTCATGGACTGCGTGGGGATACGGGCATCTGGATCCGTGACAAACGCGGCGGTCGCTGAATAGTGATCATTGATCACTGCATGGGAGCGCTCGACGTTAACCTTGGCAACCGCCTCATCACCGGCGGCCACCACAAGGTCACAGCCCAGCAGGAGGTCCGCATCGCCGGCGGGAATCCGGACTGCATTGATGGATTCCTGGCTGATGCCGACCCGCACGTGACTGACTACCGCGCCAAACTTCTGAGCGAGACCGGTCTGGTTCATGGTTGCACAACCCTTGCCCTCGACATGCGCGGCCATGGCAATAATCGCGGCAATGGTTAACACACCCGTCCCGCCGACGCCGGTGACCACAATATTCCAGGGCTGCTTTTCAATCGGTGCAACTGCAGGCTCCGGCAGGTCCCAGGTCCGCTGAGAACTCATGGCCGCGTTCAGCTTCTTCAGGTTTCCGCCGGACACGGTCACAAAACTGGGACAGAAGCCCTTCAGACAGCTGTAATCCTTGTTACAGGCACTCTGGTCAATCTGGCGCTTGCGTCCCGTTTCAGTCTCGAGCGGTATGACAGAAAGGCAGTTGGATTCGATGCCACAGTCACCGCAGCCCTCGCAGACTTCCGGATTGATCAGAACCCGTGTATCGGGATCTTCCATCTCGCCCTTGCGTCGACGACGCCGCTTCTCGGCAGCGCAGGTCTGCTCATAGATCAATACCGTTGTACCCGATATTTCCCGCAGCTGCTTTTCAATCGAGATCAGGTCGTCCCGGTGATCAACGGTTAGTCCTGCCGTCCTCTGGATGCGATCGTGTCGGGAGGGATCATCCGACACCAGGGCGATGCGTTTGACCCCCTCACCCTGCAGCTGGGCAATCAGCTGCGCGACGCTCAACTCACCGTCCAGCGGCTGTCCGCCGGTCATGGCAACCGCATCGTTGTAAAGAATCTTGTAGGTAATGTTCACCCCGGCAGCAATCGCCTGCCTGATTGCCAGGATGCCGGAATGGAAATAGGTGCCATCTCCCAGGTTCTGGAAAACATGGGGAGTTTCCGTAAACGGCGCCTGACCCACCCAGGTCACACCCTCACCGCCCATCTGAGTGAAGGTATCGGCTCGACGATCACCCTCTTCCCAGGTTCCCATGTAGTGGCAGCCAATACCTCCCAGTGCCCTGCTCCCCTCGGGAACACGGGTCGACGTGCTGTGGGGACAGCCTGAACAATAGTGAGGTGTTCGCTGCAGCTTCTCACGGGGCTGGGACAGCGTCTGCTCCTTCTGGTCATAGAACTGGAGTCGATGCTCTATGGTCTCATCCCGGTAGTAACGCTTGATGCGTCCGGCAATAGCCCTTGCCACCATCGCGGGTGTCAGCTCCGAGAGGTTCGGCAGCAGATCACGGCCTTCCTCGTCAAACTCCCCGATAACCCTCGGGCGACGCTCGACCGGCCAGTTGTAAAGCTGGCCCGTTAGCTGGTCTTCAATAATCGAGCGCTTTTCTTCAACTACCAGGATCTCTTCCAGTCCCC
>JAQCAK010000020.1 GCA_027621895.1 Pseudomonadota bacterium
CCGCCGGATCAAACACGCGCTTGATGGCATGCATCGACTCGATTTCTGGAGGACTTCGGCTGTAACCCAGGTAGTCTTTTTTAAGCAGGCCGACCCCATGCTCAGCCGACACGCTGCCGCCAAACTCACCGACGATTTCCAGAACCTGCTGATTAAGCTGTTCACATTCCCGAAGGAACACATCCGGTGCCTGTTCCTCGGGGCGCAGAATGTTCAGGTGCAGATTGCCGTCTCCGATGTGACCAAACCAGACGACCTCAAAGCCCGGATAACCGGCGGCCACCGCCTGATCTATGCGCTCGAGGAAGGCCGGGACCTGCGAGATCCTGACTGATATGTCATTCTTGAATGGCGTTCTGGGCGTGATGGATTCGGAGATACCCTCTCTCAGCTGCCAGAGCTCTGCGTTCTGTCGCTCGCTGGCGGCCAGTACACCGTCGACCGCTGTACCGTCTGCCACACACTGATCAAAAGCCAGCATGGCTGCGTCACTTTCCTCATACTCAACGAGGACATAGAAAGGCGCGGGCCTTGAAAAGGGGCGGCTCAGTCCCCGATGTGACGTCACATGGCCCAGCGCATTTTCCGAGAAAAACTCAAACGCGTTCAGTGTCAGCACCGCGCGAAACCGGTTCAGTATGGCGAGACAGCCCGCCATGCCGGTGACAGCGAGCAACATCACGCGGGACGATGCCGGCGGTTCGGTCAGCTGCATGCTCGCCTCCACGATAAACCCGAGGGTTCCCTCGCTGCCCACAAACAGATGCCGCAGGTCGTATCCGGTCGCATTCTTGGTAAGGCCCCGGTTCAGTTCGAGCAGCTCTCCCGTTCCGGTCACCACCCTGAGCCCGGAAACCCACTGCCGGGTCAGGCCATACCTGATGACACGAATGCCGCCTGCATTGGTGGCGATATTACCGCCCAGCTGGCTGGACCCGCTGGAGGCAAAGTCTACCGGATAAAACAGATCCTGCCGGGCAGCGAAAGCCTGCAGGTTAGCTGTGACCACACCCGGTTGAACCTGTACCGAGCGATCCTCGGGACTGAACGGGCCAATCGCGTTCATGCGGTCAAAGGAAACAACCAGTTCGCCACTGGTCGCACAGGCGCCGCCGGACAGGCCCGTTCGTCCACCCGAGGGTACCAGGGCAATGTTTTCACGAAGCGCCAGCCTGACGATCTCCTGCACTTCAGCAACTTCAACGGGAAAAACCACCGCACAGGGCGCAGGCTCGTAAAAGCGCGTCCAGTCCTGGCCATAGGAGATCAGTTCAGCCGGGTCGGTCGAGACCTGCTTTGCCCCAACGATATCGCTGAGGCGTTTCTCGAGGTTCATGCGGTTTTCTGGTCTAGCTCTCCAGCCAGATACCTGACAGCCATATCGTCCAGGGAAATCGGCTTGATTTTCGACGCATTGCCCGCCGTGCCGAATGCCTCGTATCGGGCAATCACGATATCTCGCATCGCCTTCTGCGAGGCTGCCAGGTACTTCCTGGGGTCAAACTCGGCGGTGTTCTCCGCGAGAAACCGGCGGATCGAGCCGGTAGATGCCAGCCGCAGATCGGTATCAATATTGACCTTGCGTACGCCATGCCTGATCCCTTCCTGGATTTCTTCGACCGGCACGCCATAGGTTTCAGGAATCTCTCCCCCGTTTTCGTTAATCACTTTCAGCCAGTCCTGCGGCACACTGGAAGAGCCATGCATGACGAGATGCGTGTTCGGCAACCGGTCATGGATTTCCTTGATCCGGCTGATGGCCAGGATATCGCCGGTCGGGGGACGGGAAAACTTGTAGGCACCATGGCTGGTGCCGATGGCAATAGCCAGGGCATCACAGTTGGTCTGCCGAATGAAATCCACGGCTTCTTCAGGGTCGGTGAGCAGCTGCTCCATCGAGAGAGTGCCTGCAGCGCCAACGCCGTCTTCTTCACCGGCCTCACCGGTTTCAAGAGACCCAAGGCAGCCCAGCTCGCCTTCGACGGTCACACCACAGGCATGAGCCATCTCCACGGTCCGCCGGGTCACTTCAACGTTGTACTCATAGCTGGCAGGTGTTTTCTGGTCTTCCTGCAGGGAGCCGTCCATCATCACGGACGAAAAACCAAGCTGGATGCTTTGCTGGCACACCCGTGGAGACGCGCCATGGTCCTGGTGCATGACGACCGGAATATCCGGGAACTCCTCGATAGCCGCCAGGATCAGGTGACGCAGAAAATTGGGGCCGGCGTATTTTCGCGCTCCAGCGGAGGCCTGCACGATCACCGGACTGTCCGTGGCCGCCGCGCCTTCCATGATGGCTCGCATCTGTTCCAGGTTGTTGACGTTGAAGGCCGGGACACCGTAATCGTGCTCGGCGGCGGGATCCAGCAGTTGTCGCATGCTGACTAAAGCCATTTCCAGTTTCTCCTTGCCGGACCCTGGTCCGGTCTGATGCTCAGGCGGAGCGAGCTTCCAGCGCCGCCACAGCCGGCAGTGTCTTGCCTTCCACAAATTCGAGGAAAGCACCACCACCGGTTGATATGTAAGATATTTTTTCGCCAATACCGAACAGGTCGATGGCAGCAAGGGTGTCGCCCCCACCCGCGAGCGAGAAGGCGTGACTGTCTGCGATTGCATTCGCCAGCGCCCGGGTTCCCTCGGCAAACTGGGGAATCTCTGCGACACCCACCGGTCCGTTCCAGAGGATCGTCCGGGCATCCGCCATGATTTCGCAGATGACCTTTGCAGATGCCGGACCGATATCCAGAATCATCTCATCATCAGCCACCTCGGTGACCGCCTTGACGGTAGCGGTTGCAGAGGCATCCAGTGACTTCGCCACAACAACATCGGTGGGCAGCGGGAAGTGAACCCTGTCCAGCAGTTCCCGGGCCTTGTCCAGCAGATCCGGCTCGTAAAGTGATTTGCCGACATTGATGCCCGTGGCCGCCAGGAAAGTGTTGGCAATACCGCCTCCCACAACCAGGGAATCCACCTTGTCGACCAGGGCATCGAGTATCTCAAGCTTGGTTGAGACCTTGCTGCCGCCCACGATGGCCACCATCGGCCTCTCGGGGTCTGCCAGCGCTTTTGTCAGCGCATCGAGTTCAGCGCTGAGCAGTGGCCCGGCACAGACGACCGGTGCAAATCTGGCAACGCCCTCGGTGCTGGATTGGGCACGGTGCGCGGTCCCGAAGGCGTCCATGACATAAATGTCCGCCAGTGCTGCCAGCTTCCTGGCGAGCGTTTCGTCATTCTTCTTCTCGCCGGCATTTATCCGGATGTTTTCGAACAGGGCAATATCTTCTTCACCGGGCTCAAAGCCATCCAGGTAGTCCTCGACCAGGCGAACCTTCAGTCCGGTCAGCTCAGCCAGTCTTTTGGCGACCGGCGACAGCGAATAGTCCTGTTGCTCCGTGATCGGCTTCCCTTCTTCCGGTCGGCCCAGGTGGGACATCACCATGACCCTGGCGCCCTGTTCGACAGCCCAGAGAAGGGTCGGCAGCGCTGCACGAATCCTGGCGTCACTGGTCACCACACCCGCTTCCACGGGCACGTTCAGGTCCTCGCGGATCAGCAGACGCTTGCCGCTGACATCCAGATCTTTCAGCTGTGTGATAGCCATCACGACAATCCTTTAACGACTTCAGCGACGTGGGCCGGCGTGAAGCCGAAGTGCCTGAACAGGTCACCACCCGGTGCGCTGGCACCAAAGGTCGTCATACCCACCACGTCACCATCAAGACCGACCCATTTGCGCCAGTAGTCAACGTGACCCGCTTCCACGGCAACGCGCCTGCGGTTGCCGGCGGGCAGGACACTTTCCCTGTACGCCGCATCCTGGGCCTCGAACACCTCAGCCGATGGCATGGAAACGACCCGGACTGAAACGCCCTCCGTCGCCAGCTGCTCTGCCGCTGTGAGTGCCAGGCTGACCTCGGAACCAGTGGCAATCAGGATGTTTTCCGGCGTTGAATCCGTTTCGTACAGGACATAGGCTCCCCGTTCGATGTTCGCCAGCTGCGCCGCCGTTCGCTTCAGGGTCGGCAAACCCTGTCGGCTGAATACCAGGGCCGTGGGGCCCCCATTCTTTTCAATCGCCTGCTTCCAGGCATAGACGGTCTCAACGGCATCCGCCGGTCGCCAGACCGTCATGTTGGGTGTACCGCGCAGATTCGCCAGCTGTTCAACGGGCTGGTGGGTGGGGCCATCTTCTCCCTGGCCTATGGAATCATGGGTATACACGTGAATATTGGGAATACCCATGAGCGCGGACATACGAACCGCATTGCGTGCGTACTCCATGAATATCAGGAAAGTGCCGGTGAACGGACGCAGACCGCCGTGGAGCACCATGCCATTGGCGATGGCGGTCATGCCAAATTCCCGTACCCCGTAATAAATGTAGCTGGCATCAGCCTCTGCAGGTGTCATGGGCCTTGCATCGGGCCATATCGTCAGATTGGAGCCGGTGAGATCAGCGGAACCGCCAACCAGGTCAGGCAACAGTGACGCCAGCCTGGCGATGACTTCCGCTGACGCATTCCTGGATGCGACGCTGCGATCCTGGGCCTGCATGTCGCCGGCCAGCGCCTGCAGCTCTGAATCCCAGTTTTCCGGCAGCTCGCGCGCCAGGGCCCGCTTCAGGTCAGCTGCAGCCTCCGGGTACTTGTCCTGGTACTCTGCAAAACGCTGTTGCCAGGCGTTCTCCCGGTCTGCCCCTTTCTGACGGCAATCCCAGGCATCATAGATATCAGCGGGAATCTCGAACGGGGCCGCTGTCCAGCCGAGCGCTTCACGGGTGAGCGCAATTTCATCAGGTCCCAGCGGGGAGCCGTGACTGGACGCCTTGCCCTGCTTGTTCGGTGAGCCGAAGCCAATCGTTGTCTTGCAGCAGATCATGGAGGGCCGGGGATCCTGCCTGGCCTCGAGAATCGCCTGCTTGACAGCTTCCCGGTCGTGGCCGTCGACATCGGCTATGACATGCCAGTTGTAAGCCCTGAATCGACCTGGCGTGTCGTCTGTAAACCAGCCTTTCACATCGCCATCGATGGAAATGCCATTGTCATCGTAGACGCAGATCAGCTTGCCCAGCCCCAGGGTGCCTGCCAGAGAGGCGCTTTCGTGAGAAATTCCTTCCATCAGGCAGCCATCGCCCGCAAACACGTAAGTAAAATGATCGATGATCCCGGCATCGGGTCGGTTAAACCTGGCCGCCAGGATCTTTTCAGCGAGCGCCATGCCTACGGCATTGGCAAAACCCTGGCCGAGCGGGCCTGTGGTGGTCTCCACGCCCGGGGTCTCGCCATATTCCGGGTGTCCGGCTGTCCGGGAATGGAGCTGGCGGAAATTCCGCAGCTCTTCAATGGGCAGGTCATATCCCGTGAGATGCAGCAGGGAGTAGATCAGCATGGAACCATGACCGTTGGAGAGGACAAAACGGTCGCGATTGACCCAGTCTGGATTGGCGGGATTGTGGCTCAGTATCTCGGTCCAGAGGACCTCGGCGATATCAGCCATACCCATGGGCGCGCCAGGATGGCCGCTGTTGGCCTGTTGGACAGCATCCATCGCCAGAGCGCGGACAGCATTTGCTATTCGATTACCTGAATTCATAAGAAAGCACGGGGGAAAATTGCGCGTATTCTCTCTTAGGACCGCTGAATCATCAATGCGAGTTGAGCCATTTTGCTGCGTAGAGTGAAAGATTATCAATGTGGTGAACCTCGCCTTGGTTTGGTGAACCCAGTAGAATGGCCAGCTTTCAATCGACACAGACGTCCGAACCCGGTTCGGACTGCCGTCCGGGCAGCCGCCCGACTACCAGCAAATACCAGGTGAACTCGACATGACCCATAACCGAACCTTTACGTCCGAATCAGTCTCAGAGGGACATCCCGACAAGATGGCTGACCAGATTTCCGATGCCATCCTGGATGCGATCCTGGCAGAAGATACGGAAGCCCGGGTGGCCTGCGAGACGCTGGTCAAAACAGGCATGGTCGTGGTCGCCGGTGAAATCACCACCGATGCCTGGATCGACCTGGAAGACCTGTGCCGGAACGTCATTCTGGATATCGGCTACAACTCGTCCGACGTGGGTTTCGATGGCGCTTCCTGTGCCGTGCTGAATGCGATCGGCAAGCAGTCCCCGGACATTGCCATGGGCGTGGACGAAACGGATGATCACGAGCAGGGGGCGGGAGACCAGGGTCTGATGTTCGGCTATGCCTCCAACGAAACAGATGTACTGATGCCTGCGCCCATCACCTACTCTCACCGCCTGGTGCAACAGCAGGCCAGCGTCCGTAAATCAGGCGCCCTGCCGTTCCTGCGGCCCGATGCCAAGAGCCAGATCTCTTTCCGCTATGACGATGAAGGCAATCCTGTTGCGATTGATGCCGTTGTCCTGTCCACCCAGCATTCACCCGATGTCTCACTGGCTGATCTGCAGGAAGCCGTGATGGAAGAAATCATCAAGCCCGTACTGCCACCGAACTGGCTGCACGCGGGGACCAAGTATTTTATCAATCCCACGGGCAAGTTCGTGATCGGCGGCCCGGTGGGGGACTGCGGCCTGACAGGACGCAAGATTATCGTGGACACCTACGGCGGCATGGCACGACACGGTGGCGGTGCTTTTTCCGGCAAGGATCCATCCAAAGTAGACCGAAGCGCGGCTTATGCAGGCCGATATGTGGCCAAGAACATTGTGGCGGCCGGTCTGGCCAGCCGCTGCGAAATCCAGGTGTCCTATGCAATCGGCGTCGCAGAACCCACCTCCATCAGCGTCAATACCTTCGGTACCGGCAAGATCAGCGAAGAAGCCATCGAAGCCCTCGTTGCGGAGCACTTTGACCTGCGTCCCAGGGGCCTGATTGAGATGCTGGACCTGAAACGCCCGATCTACCGGAAGACCGCTGCCTATGGTCACTTCGGCAGGGAAGAACCGGAGTTCACCTGGGAGCGAACCGACAAGAAAGACCTGCTGGCCCAGGCTCTTTAGAACCAGCATGACAGACCGATTGTTCAGCTTCGAGTTCTCTGCACCAAAATCCGAGGACGCCATCGCCAAAGTCAAAAAGGTTCACGCCCGGCTGGCCGCGCTTTCACCGCATTTTTTTTCAGTCACTTACGGGGCCGGGGGATCGACCAAGGATGGCACCCGACAGATGGTCATGGACCTGGCGGGAACGGGCAGCACCGTCGCACCTCACCTTTCATTCGGCGGTGACGACCCCGGGGTCATCCAGGCGTTGCTCGAAAGCTACCGGGAGGCAGGCATCAGGCGCCTGGTTGCACTAAGGGGAGACCGGCCATCCGGTATCGGCGGCGCCCTGCAAATGACTCACGCCAACGAACTCGTCAGCTTTATCAGGGATACTACGGGCGATCATTTTCACATTGATGTCGCTGCCTATCCCGAGATGCATCCCGAATCCAGCTCGTTCGAATCGGAGATCGCCTATTTCAAGCAGAAGATTGATGCCGGCGCCAACAGTGCAATCACACAGTATTTCTATAACTCGGACGCTTATTTTCATTTCGTCAACGCCTGCGCAAAAGCGGGCATTAATGTGCCGATCGTACCGGGCATCATGCCAATCACGAATTACCAGGGCATTGTGCGCTTTTCCAGTCTATGCGGCGCAGAAATTCCCAGGTGGATAGAAAAACATCTGGTGAGCTACCAGGACGATCCCGAAAGCCTCAGGAACTTTGGTGACGAGGTTGTCACCAGGCTGTGTGAACAGCTGCTGGCCGGCGGCGCCCCGGGGCTGCACTTCTACACGCTCAACCAGGCAGCACCAACGCTTCGTATCTGGAACAACCTGGGGCTTTAGGTTCCCGTGTCGGCACCCCGTTTCTTCGTTAACGCGGACATTGTGCCGGGCGAGGAACAGGCACTCCCCGAAGAAGTCAGCCACCATATCCGGCATGTGCTGAGACTGAAGGAAAATGCGCCTGTGGTGCTGTTCACGGGTCAGGGCGGCGAGTACACCGCGGTCATCAGCAGCATCAGCAAAAAAGCGGTTGCAGTCAGGGTCGGTGCATTTTCACCGGTTAAACGCCAGGCGTCGCTGGAGATTCACCTTGGACTTTGCGTCCTCAAGCGCGATGGCATGGACCGGGTCATTGCCAGGACAACAGAGCTTGGCGTCTCCAGCATCACGCCGGTCATCAGCGAGCGCTGCACCGTCTCTCACAGCATCATCAGAAAGAGAGAATCACACTGGCAACAGATTGCGATCGCAGCCTGTGAACAATGCGGCCTGAACATCGTACCGCGCATCAACGCCGTGGTGGCCCTGCCCGAGTGGCTCGCTGGCTGTGAGACGGCAACGCGCATTGTGGCACTGCAGACCTCAGACGGCATCAGTGCGGTCAGCCATGATACAGGACCCGTCACGGTGCTCACCGGGCCGGAAGGGGGATTCTCTCCCGGCGAGATTTCGGGTTTCGTTCCCAGCGGGTTTCAACCGGTGGCTTTTGGCGAAAGAATTTTACGGGCAGAAACTGCACCCATCGTGGCGCTCGCTGTACTTCACCATCGCTGGGGAGACTACTAGCAGCTGGGGCAGTCGCCGCAACCCGGGTTACTGAATCAGGGCATTGAGAAGCGCTGCTTCTATGTAATCCAGGTTCGGGACCGACAGCACGTCATTTTCAAAGCGAACCTTTGCCAGTTCCGTATGCTGGAGCGGTTCACCGGTGTCGATAAGCATCTCTTGGTTGATCTCCCGGCTCCTGGGGAAGGTCTGGGCTACCAGGGCATAGAAGGGCAGGGATTCCTGGTCTGTGGTACCCCGCATAATTACGAGGCTGGCCGAGGCCACGCTGACCAGGGAGAAGCTTGCGCGTTCAACCGTCAGCATCTCAAATGACACAACCGGCAGTTGCACCCCACGCCAGCCCAGTAAACCCAGCAGCCATTCCGGCGGGTCTTCAACCCGCTGCAGGGGTTCATAGGGAATGATTTCTGCGATGGCATCAGCAGGCAGCATCACTGTCTGCTTCTGCATGGGAATCACGAATACGTCGAGTTTTTCAGGTAAGGCCACGACTACTCCTGGGTTGACCCGGCCTTCTTCGCATTCTCAATCACTTCCTCAATGGTCGCCAGCAGGTTCGCCTCCTGGAACGGCTTGCCCAGGTAGCCGTTGACACCGAGTTCCATCGCCTGCTGCTTGTGCTTTTCTCCGGTTCGGGACGTGATCATGATGATCGGCAGATCCTTAATGGCTTCATCGCGGCGGACGCTGCGCAGCACTTCGAAACCGTCCATCCTTGGCATCTCAATATCCAGCAGCATGACATCCGGGCGAATTTCCTGCAGCTGGTTCATCGCATCGACACCGTCTTTGGCTGTTTCCACCTCATATCCATTGCGTTCCATCAGCCTTGATGTGACCTTCCTGACCGTTACGGAATCGTCAACAATCATCACCGTTCTGACACTCGCTGCCGGTTCAGGTGCCGGCTCTGTTTCCATCAGCGCGGCACCGGCGTCTCTCTGGGCCTCATAGCTTCTGACCAGTGCCATACAGTCGAGAATGATCACCACTGATCCATCACCCAGCACCGTGGCACCCGATATACCGCCAACATCTGCGAACTGGGCCCCGAGCGTCTTCACAACCACTTCCCGCGATCCCACGACGCGATCGACCTGGAGCGCTACCGCGTGGTCTCCGCTACGGGCCAGGATAACGGGCAACGGCGCAACCTGACCCGAGAGATTGGGGTCATCGCCTCCCATATCCAGCATCTTGCCCATGTATCCGAGCCGATAGGGCTGGCCCGCATATTCGAACATCGGTGCATCTGGCTGGTAGTAAGCTTCCAGTTCATAGGGGCTGACCCGCACAATGCCTTCAATCGTGTTCAGCGGCACCGCATAGGTTTCCTCGCGGACAATCACCATGAGGGCACGATTAATCGACACGGTAAACGGAATTCGAATCGTGAACTCGGTGCCGACACCCAAAGTGGAGTCAATCGTAATACTGCCCCCAAGTGCCTTGATCTCGCTGACCACCACATCCATGCCAACGCCCCGGCCGGATATCTGGGTCAGTTTCTGTGCGGTTGAGAATCCCGCATGGAGAATAAACTGCATAATGTCGTGATCAGACAATGGCTGTTTTGCCGACATCAGACCCCGTTCTATGGCCTTGCTGCGTACTGCATCAACATTGATACCACCGCCATCATCACTGATGGTCAGAACAACATAGCCACCTTCCCGCGACAGCCGCAGACTGATTCGACCCTGTTCCGGTTTTCCGACCTGAAGACGCTTTTCCTTCTCTTCAATACCATGGTCTACCGCATTCCTGAGCATGTGCTCGAGAGGCGCAACGATTTTCTCCAGTACATTCCGGTCCAGCTCGCCCTCAACATTGTAGGCATCGAAACGAACGGATTTGCCGACTTCTCCACTGACCTGTCTGACGATTCTGCGAAGGCGCGGGATCAGCCGGGCAAACGGGACCATGCTGGTGCGGGTCAGGCCTTCCTGCAGTTCACCACTGATTCGCGCCTGCTGATGGAGCAGGGTCTCGGCATCACGACTGCGGTTAACCAGCGTGTCCTTCAGGTCCATCATGTCCGATGTTGCTTCGTTCAATGCTCGAGACGTTGCCTGAAGCATGGTGTAGCGATCCATTTCCAGCTCGTCAAAATCTCCTGAATCTGCTTCCGCCCTCGACCTGATCAGGGTTTCCCGGGACTCTGCTTCAATTTCCAGGCGGCGAACCTGTTCCCGGATCCGGTTGATGGTTTCTTCCATCTCCTGAAGGGCTTCACCAAAATCAGTGATCTGCTGCTCAATTCGACCCCGGGTAATGCTGGATTCACCGGCCATGCTGATCAGCTCTTCCAGCAGGTCAGCAGACACCCGAATCATCTCCTGGCTGGCGCTGACCGCCTGCTTGTCTCCCGCCGGAGCGGGTCTGGACTTCGCTTCGCCGACTTCCTGGGCTGGCTGCCCGGACTCATCATCCTGCGCTGGCACTGTTTCCAGGGTAGGTTCCAGAGCCTGTCTCAGAGAAGCGAGATCTTCGTCTGACGCGGCGCCGACTGAGAGCCTCTTGTAGATTTCAACCCGGCGTATCACCTCGTCCTGACGCTTGTTCAGCAGCGCAAAGAAGTCGTCATCCAGTTCTACCGGGTTCTGCTGTATGCCGATCAGGAAGGTTTCAAAGTTGTGCGCGTACTCTCCGAGGCTGTTCAGGCCTGCCATTCGAGCGCCGCCCTTGAGGGTATGGAGATTGCGCAACAGGACATCCAGGGTGTCTGTGTCACCGGGAGATTCGCTCCATGACTGAATA
>JAQCAK010000021.1 GCA_027621895.1 Pseudomonadota bacterium
ACCCCAAAGTTTCAATATCTTTCCTGGGTCAGGGACCACCCAAAGTGAGGCGCTCATTCTATCAGTGCCTGCCTGGCTTAACCATTCAGGACAATGAAATTGTCTGCCAGATGCAACCTGGCGAGACCGGGCACCGCGAAAAAGGGCGCTATTGTGCTGTGAGGGATGGCCCCTGTCAAATAGAAAGTCAATTACCCTTTCAACCGGGATTATCGTTGAAAACCAGCCATTCCCTGGCCTGCAGGCGAAGACTCAGGCCCGGATGCTCGATGTGCACCAGGCGCGGGCCATCATCACCCTTTTTCAGTACCCGAACCCGCCAGTCACCCCTGACCAGGCCCAGGCTGCCGATCACACGGCCGTCAGCGGAGAGCCCTCTGACCCAGGATGACAGGGACCTCCAGGGAAGTCGTATTTCGCCCACTTCCGGCAATGCCAGGGCGTCTTCTTCCGTAAAGCGAGCGATTCCCTCCGAGGTCTTCACCGTAAAGCCCCCGGCGTCTGCCTGGATTTCCGCTACTGTCACCCCGAGCGGGCCCATGAGGCGGATATCGGACCCCACTGCCCACTGACGCCATTCGATACCCAGTATTCGCGATTCCGATGCCGTACGCAGCGAGAGCTTACCCTTCATCTGCCATTCGAGTCTGGCCGAATTCTGCACGCCGGGGGTCGCGCATCCCGACAGCAGCGCGATCAGCCCCAGCAGCAGCAGGCTACTGCGTGAAACGCTGGATAACGTCACGGAGTATTTCGCTGTCCGGTGCAAACTCCAGGGCCCTGTTCCAGACCTGGCGGGCCTCATCCTGCTGGCCTGACATCCAGAGGACTTCACCCAGGTGCGAGGCAACCTCATCATTCTGGAACAACGACAGGGCCCGCCGCAGGTGGGTAATGGCCTCTTCATAGTTGTTCAGCCGGTACTGAACCCAGCCGAGGGAATCAATAAACGCGGGTTCGTCAGGCCGGATCGCCAGCGCGCGCTCGATCAGTTCAAGCGCTTCCTCGTAGCGTTCTGTCTGGTCAGCCAGGGTGTACCCCAGCGCATTGAGGGCGTCTGCATTCATGGGGTCGATGTCGATAATCCGCCGGAGATCCCGCTCGAGAATGTCGAGGCGCCCGAACCGCTGGCCAGTCATCGCCCTGAAATACAGCAGTTCAATATTGTCCGGCATTTCCGCCAGCACCTCTTCGAGGAACACCAGCACCTCTTCTTCCATACCCCGCTCTGCGAGCAGCTGTGCCTCGACCATGATCAGTTGCTGGCGCATGGTGGGGACCGAACCCCGCATCCGGGCCAGGTGCTCACGGGCTTCATCCCAGCGCCCTTCAGCGGCGAGCAGCGAGGCGATCCTGGCGTGGGCGGGAATAAACTCATAGCCGGTACCCGCCTGGCGATACTCCCTGAGTGCTGTCTGGATATCAGAACGCCGCTCTGCAATGCTGCCGAGGTAGTAGTGTGCTTCCCCCGCTCGACGATTCCAGCGAACCATTCTCTGCAGGTAGCGCTCAGCAGCCGCATCATCTTCGGATTCAAGCGCTATCAGCGCCAGTGCAAACAAGACGTCGCCGTCGTTGGGCGTCTGCTCCAGCGCCTTCTCGTACTGCATCCTGGCCGCGTCCAGGTCATTGAGTTCGAACAGCAGCCGCGCCAGCATCAGCCGAAACCGACGGTTATCAGGTGAGACTTCCAGCTGGCTTTCCATGAATGCCCGGGCATCCTGCTGGCGCTCAAGGGAATTCAGCAGGCTCATTTTCAGAATCACCACGTTGACGTTTTCCGAGCGGGTCAGCAGCTCTTCAGTCAGCGCCAGTGATTCCTCATACAGACCTGACTGCTCAAGCAACACGGCCCTGGAAAATATCAGCTGCTCATCACCCGGGTGGCGATCGAGCATACTGGTAATCACGGACAGCAGGGAGGCCCGGTCTTCCGGAGACAGACTGGCTGCCCGATAGGCGAACAGATCGAATTTCGCAAGACCACCCAGGTTCTTGATGGTCTCCATGTGCAGCACTGCCTCATCAAGCTGCCCGGCTCGCAGCAGCAGATCGGCAACATGTCGATGGGCTTCCAGGCTGCGAGGCTCCCCTTCTACCCAGATCCTGGCCGCCTGAAGCGCCTCCGCTTCTTTCTTCATATACAGTGCCAGACGGGTAGCCCGTGCCGCGACACCGGGGTCGCGCGTCAGTTCGGCAGCTTCCATGTACCTGGAGAGAGCCGTATCGTAGTCAGAGCGGTAGCCTGCGACCTCTGCGACCAGCAGATCGTAAAGGGCATCACCTTCGAAAGGCCGGACAGGATAATCCTCCGGTGCGGGTTCCTCTGCTTCGGCTTCAACCTCGGGAGCCACCGGATCCGCCGCAGCAGTTTCTGCCGGGTTTTCAGCGCCAGCGGGCGGGGTCCCCGCAGACGGCGTTACACAGCCGGACAGGACCACCAGCATCAGCAGGACAGGCAGGGTGCAGACGACACGGATCGGGTTTCGATCTTCCAGGCAGGTGAATATCGGCTGGAGATATCGTGAATAAAGATATGCTGGATTCAATTGTTTACCTCGGCGGGCGTTTTTGTCACCCGTTGATTACGGTTTTCCGGTGTATTCGGCGTGTCAGTCAACGTACAATTGGCCCGCGGCCGGGTCCGCGCTTTCCCCGATAGACTAGTCAATAAGTGTTTCGACCACCGAGAGGGGTTCATTTTACTACACCGGTCCACCATGAATCTGCTGATCGTAGGAATCAATCATAATTCGGCTCCCGTGGCACTGCGGGAAAGAGTCGCTTTTACACCGGAACAGCTTGGCGACGCCCTGCCGGCGCTGGCGCGCGCCGCTGGCCTGAGTGAAGTCGCCATTCTCTCGACCTGTAACAGAACCGAGGTGATCGCCACCTGCGCAGATACCGATCCGGCGCCAGTCGTTGCCTGGCTGGCGGACTATCACCGCATGCCCGCCGCCGACCTGGAAAACAGTACTTATTGCCGTATTAACCGTGACGCCGCACTCCATGCGTCCAGAGTAGCCGCCGGACTGGACTCCATGGTTGTCGGAGAGCCACAGATCCTTGGACAGTTCAAGGACGCTTTCGAGCAGGCCAGCCGCTTCGGTACCCTGGGCAAGGAATTGACGCACCTGTCGCAGGCCACCTTCCGTATCGCCAAACGCGTCCGCACTGAGACCGCGATTGGCGAAAGCTCGGTCTCTGTCGCGGCGACTGCCGTCACCCTGGCCAATCAGCTGTTCAGCCATCTCGCCGATTGCCAGATTCTCCTGATTGGCGCGGGCGAAACCAGCGAACTGGTCGGCAAGCACCTGAAAGCTGCCGGTATCACCAAAATCACTATCGCGAACCGGACCCTGGGAAATGCCAGGACCCTGGCTGCGACACTGGACGGTGAGGCCATAGACCTGCAGTCGATTCCGGCAAAGCTGCCCGAGTGCGACATCGTGGTCGCATCCACCGCAGCCCAGCTGCCCATTCTTGGCAAGGGTACCGTCGAAAGGGCGTTGAAGCAGCGCAAGCACCGACCCATTCTCATGGTTGATCTGGCTGTACCGCGAGATATTGAACCCGAGGTCGCAGAACTGCGGGACATTTACCTTTACAGTATCGATGATCTGCAGCAGATCGTGGCAGCCAACCTGGACCAGCGACAGGATGCCGCCACCGAGGCAGAAGCGATCGTTGAATCAGAAGTTGCCAGCTACAGATCCCATCATGAAGTCCGCCAGGCTGACGCCGCGCTGGTCAGTTTCAGAACCCGGCACGAACAGATTCGCCAGGCAGAACTCGACAAGGCCCTTGCCCGCCTTGAACGCGGAGATGCACCCGTTGACGTGGTCACACAACTGGCCCGGCAGCTGACCAACAAAATGCTGCACAAACCCAGCACACAACTCAGGGAGGCGGCCCTGTCCGGCCGCCACGACCTGCTCGACACCATCCACCAACTGTATGAGCTTGGGGACAGCCCTGAGCGTATAGACAGCCCTGAGCGTATAGACAGCCCTGATGTAGACAGCACTGACCAAAGCGACGACCCCGGACAGGGGAAGAGCCCGTCCGGAGACAAACATGAATAAGTCCCTGAGAAGCAAACTGGATCACCTGCTGGAGCGATACGAGGAGCTCGGTGCCCTGCTGAGCGATGGAGGCGTGATAGCTGACCAGGACCGGTTTCGCGCCTACTCCATGGAATACGCCGAGATTGAGCCCGTTGTGCAGTGTTTCCAGAGCCACGAGCAGCAGCAGGCAGAACTGGAAGATGCCAGGGTGATGGCCAGTGATGCAGACCCCGAGATACGGGAAATGGCTCAGAGTGAAATCGAGACACTGGAAGCCTCACTGGAGAAGCTGGATCAGCAACTTCAGACGCTGCTGTTGCCCAGGGATCCCCACGACAGTAACAACGTGTTTCTTGAAATTCGCGCTGGTACCGGTGGTGACGAGGCCGCGATCTTTGCGGGCGATCTGTTCCGCATGTATTCCAGGTTCGCCGAAATGCAGCATTGGAAGATGGAGATACTGAATGAGCGGCCCGGCGAGCACGGCGGATTCAAGGAAATCATCGCCCGCATTGAAGGCCGGGACGCCTACGGCAAGATGAAGTTCGAATCCGGTGCCCACCGTGTCCAGCGGGTTCCCCAGACGGAATCACAGGGCCGCATCCACACCTCGGCCTGCACGGTCGCCGTTCTGCCGGAACTGGACGATATCGAGGCCATCGCCATCGACAAAAACGACCTGCGAGTCGATACCTACCGAGCAAGTGGCGCCGGCGGTCAGCATGTGAACAAAACAGACTCGGCGGTAAGACTCACTCACCTGCCAACGGGTATCGTGGTGGAATGCCAGGATGAACGCTCGCAACACAAGAACAAGGCGCGGGCCATGAGCCTGCTGCAGGCCAAACTGCTCGACAAGGCCCAACAGGAACAAACCAGCGAACAGGCCGCGGTAAGACGCAACCTGGTGGGCAGCGGTGATCGATCGGAAAAGATCCGCACCTACAATTTTCCAGATGGCCGGGTCACTGACCACCGCATCAATCTGACCCTGCACCGACTGCCACAGATCATCACCGGCGAACTGAATCCGATCATTGACCAGCTGGTTGCCGAGCACCAGGCAGATCTGCTGGCAGCACTGGGTGGTGAAGGTGGCGATGAATGACCGGCTGGACCTGCAGATCAGCCAGGTCATCGCCCGGGCCAGCGATCAGCTCCGAGCCATTTCAGACTCACCCCAACTGGACAGCCAGCTACTGATGGGCGACCTGCTGGGGCAGAGCCGTGAATGGCTCTACGCACACGGTGAGGAGCCACTGTCAGACGACAATCACCTGGCCTTTCTGGCACTGCTGGAACGTCGTTTGTCAGGAGAACCCCTGGCGTACATCATCGGGCACCGGGAGTTCTGGGGCGACAGTTTCAGGGTTTCACCGGATACCCTGATCCCGAGGCCGGAAACCGAACTCCTGATTGAGTGCCTGCTGGCTGCACGCGACAGGTCTCCGATTCTTGTCGCTGACCTGGGAACCGGTTCGGGCGCGATAACCGCCACCCTCGCCAGGGAAAGGCCAGCCTGGCATCTTGTCGGCGTGGATATGAGTCTGCCTGCCATCAGGGTCGCCCGCTGCAACAGTCAGGGCCTTGGCAACGTCAGCTGGGTTCACTCCAGCTGGTGCCGTGCGATTCGCCCCGGTTCGCTGGATGTCATCGTCAGCAATCCACCTTACATCAGGGAAAATGATCCCCATCTGCAGTCCCTGGGTTTCGAACCCCGCAGCGCACTGAGCGCCGGACCGGACGGGCTGGATGCCATTCGCGTGATCGTCACGGAGGGTTATGATTGCCTGGTCCGGGGCGGTCTGCTGCTCATGGAGCATGGATACGACCAGCGCCAGCAGGTGTGTGATCTGCTCACGCAACGGGGGTACCAGAACATTCAATGCCTTGATGACCTGGCAGGACAACCCAGGGCCATCATGGCCAGCCGGTAAGCCAATGAACGACGAACAACTGCTGCGATATGCAAGACACATCATGCTGCCCGACATCGATATTGACGGGCAGGAGAAACTGCTGGCCGCGACGGTGCTGATTATCGGCATGGGTGGGCTCGGCAGTCCCGTATCGCTTTATCTCGCGGCGTCCGGTATCGGTCATCTCACCCTGGTGGACTTTGACGAGGTTGACCTGTCCAACCTGCAGCGGCAGGTCGTTCACCGCACCGCGTCTATCGGCCAGTCGAAAGTTGAATCCGCCAGTCAGCTGCTGCAAGAGATCAATCCGGAAACCCGTATTCGCGCCCTTGACGAAAGACTCACACTGGAGCGGCTTGCAGAAGAGGTCAGCCAGGCGGATGTGGTTGTTGACTGCACTGACAATTTCGAGGCCAGGTTCGCGATCAATGATGCCTGCCTGCTCGCTGGCAAACCCCTGGTGTCAGGTGCCGCTGTCAGGATGGAAGGACAGCTGATGGTCGTGGACCCTCGATTGCCGCAATCAGCCTGCTATCGATGCCTGTACGCGGACGCGCCGGAGATTGAAATCAACTGCGCTGAGACAGGCATTGCTGCACCGGTGGTCGGCACCATCGGCACCCTGCAGGCCATGGAGGTACTGAAGTTGATCGCCGGTTTCGGTGAACCCCTGGTGGGGTACCTGCTGACCTATGACGCCCGCTACACGGACTGGCGAAAGCTGAAGCTGCCGAAGAACCCGGGTTGCCCTGCCTGCGGTGAACAGCAGGCTTAAGGCCTATTCAAACTCCCCTGCTGCCTGCAGGTCGGCATGATAGGAAGAACGGACCAGTGGGCCACTGGCAACATGGGTAAACCCCAGTTCCTCACCGACTCGCCCCAGCTCCCTGAATTCATCGGGATGCACCCACCGCTCCACGGCGAGATGATCACGACTCGGCTGCAGGTATTGTCCGAGGGTCAGCATGTTCACATCGTGGTCACGAAGGTCTTTCATCACCTCGATCACCTCGGCATAGGTTTCACCCAGCCCCAGCATCAGACCGGATTTGGTCGGCACCCCGGGGTTAAGCGCCTTGAACTGCTTCAGCAGTTCCAGTGACCAGGCATAGTCAGCACCGGGCCGGGCCTTGCGATAGAGACGGGGCACGGTCTCCAGGTTGTGGTTGAAAACATCCGGCGGCATCGCCGTCAGCTTGTCGATGGCAATCTCCATGCGGCCGCGAAAATCCGGGACCAGGACCTCGATGGTCGTCGCCGGGTTCTGCGCCCTGATTTCCTCGATGCAGCTGGCGAAATGACCCGCACCGCTGTCCTTCAGATCGTCCCTGTCCACAGACGTGACGACCACGTATTTCAATCCCATCTCTGCAACCGCATCAGCCAGGTGTCTTGGTTCATCGGGATCCAGGGCATTAGGCCGACCATGGGCAACATCGCAGAAGGGACAGCGCCGGGTACAGATTTCACCCATGATCATGAAGGTGGCTGTACCATGGGAAAAGCATTCGGGCAGGTTGGGACAACTGGCTTCCTCGCAGACGGAAGCGAGCTTGCGGGTCCTGAGAATATCCTTGATCCGGGAGATCTCCGGGTTCGCGGGAATACGCACCCGAATCCAGTCCGGCTTGCGCGGCATGGTTTCCGTGGGTACGACTTTGACAGGGATTCGCCTGACCTTGTCGGCCCCCCTGAGTTTTTCTCCCTGAACAAGACGGTTCTTATCTGCCATTAACGTTACACCAGCTCAACCGGGGCCACATCATACCCGAATTCGATGGCCAGCTGCCCGGACATCATCTCGGCAATCTGTGAAAAAGGCAGTGACACACCCAGCGTTTTCAGGTCGGTGACCTCAAGGCCTGCATGCCCACAGGGATTGATACCCACGAAGGGAGCCAGGTCCATATCAACATTCAGACTCAGACCGTGATAACTGCAGCCTTTCCTGATGCGAAGCCCGAGGGAGGCGACCTTCCTGTTGTCCACGTAGACGCCCGGGGCATCTGTCCTGGCGATCGCGGCAATGCCCTGGCCTGCCAGCAACTGGATGACCGATCGCTCTATCCCGGTGACCAGGTCGCGGACACCGATGCCGAGGCGACGGATATCGAGCAACAGGTAGGCGACCAGCTGTCCCGGCCCGTGGTAGGTCACCTGCCCGCCCCGGTCGGTCCTGACCACGGGAATACCGCCGGCCGCCAGCACATGTTCGGACTTGCCGGCCTGACCCAGCGTATAGACGGGGGGATGCTCCAGCAGCCAGAGTTCATCGACGGTTTCTGCTGTTCTTTCCGCGGTGAAGGTCTTCATGGCGTCCCAGGTGGCTTCATAGGGCTGCTGACCCATCAGCTTCACCCGCCATTGCCTGCTCACAGCACCAGCCTGACCGACTCTACCTGCTTGAGATCTTCGAACAGGGCTGCCAGCTGTGCCTCGCTCTGCGCCAGCAGGGTAAAAGAAATCGAGATGAAGTTGCCCTTGCGACTGGTGCGCTGGGACACTTTTTCCGTGGTCAGGGTAGGATCATGCCGCAGCACGACTTCATAAACTTCCGCATGAAAATCCGGGCGAACATCGCCTACGACCTTGACGGGATAATCGCAGGGAAAAACGATCCTGATATCTTCTTCAACCATGCTTCTAGACCGCCAGCGGATCGCCGCCAAACAGCTTCAGGAAGAACAGCATGATGCTGTCCCAGAAGCCTGACAGAAAACCCGCTTCCTGAACGGCATTGAGTGTGCGGACTGGCACCTTGATGGGCTCTCGCCCCGGCACATTAATGGTCAGTGTGCCCAGCTGCTGGCCGTCTTCCAGGGGAGCGTGAACCTCCGGCTCGAGGTCAATCTCTGCCTTAAGCTCTGCCCGGGCGCCACGCGGGATTGTCAGCACGACATCTTCCGTCACGCCCAGTTTCACTGAATCATGCTGGCCTCCCCAGACCCGGACCTGTCTGAGTCCATCACCAGCACGATAAAGCGAAGCGGTTTCAAAGTATCGAAAACCATAGGTAAGCAGTTTCTGGCTTTCAGTTGCACGCGCTTCTTCCGATGCGGTACCCATCACCACGGAGATCAGCCGCATATCGTCCCGCAGGGCAGATGCGATCAGGCAGTAGCCGGCAGCTTCCGTGTGGCCGGTTTTGACACCATCCACGGAGCTGTCCCGCATCAACAGTCGATTCCGGTTTGGCTGCCGGATATCGTTATAGGTAAACGATTTCTCGGAATACATTTTATAGTGCCCGGGAAAATCGTGAATCATCGCCCGGGTGAGCTTGCTCAGATCCCGGGCGGTTGTGTAATGGTTTTCGTCCGGCCAGCCAGTAGCGTTAACAAAATGCGTACTGTTCATACCCATCTGGGCGGCATACTGATTCATGATGTCAGCAAAGGCATCCTCACTGCCGGCGATATGCTCGGCAATGGCCACGCTGGCATCATTACCTGACTGGATAATCATGCCTCGCAGCAGATCCTCAAACCGAACCTGGGTGCCTTCCCGGATAAACATCTTCGAGCCGCCCATGCGCCAGGCCTTGACGCTGATATTGACCTCATCGTCGAGCGAAATAATGCCCCGCTCAAGTTCTTTGGCTGCGACGTAGCTGGTCATGAGCTTGGTCAGGCTGGCCGGCGGCAGGCGCTGTTCCGCATTGTATTCGACCAGGACCTCGCCCGTCGCGGCATCCAGCAGCAGGTATCCCTCCGCAGCCAGTTGCGGTGCGGCCGGAATGATGACCGGTGCAGCCATCGCCCCGCTGCAGGCAAACAGCAGACCCACAAGCAGCCCCCTTCTCGACACACCAGCCATGCCCGGTGAACGGGTCCAGGCACGCAATACGGTTCGGAGGGGCGCTAGCAACATGGATGCTCCTTCATTTCTGTCATTTAACTTCTACTTTCAGTGGCTTGCCCAGATTTCGATCCTGGATACGCTGTTCTATCTGGCGCTCTTCCTCAAGATTATCCATCGGACCAATCCAGACCTTGTGCAGCACGCCATTGCGGGTTTCGCTGGTCAGAATCCGGGACTCCACATGTGCAGGCAGGGCCTCCCGAACCTCACGAAGACGCTTTTCTGCGCCATCCCGTCGACCAAAGGCCCCCACCTGCAGATACCAGGTCTGGCCGTTATCAGTTTGACCATCACTGGCCTGCACGAGTTCCGGGTGATTGATCTCATCGATCGCTTCAACGACAACCGGTGCTGTTCCCTTGGTTTCAAAACCCAGGGCCTTCGCGGCGCCATAGGACAGGTCAATCAGTCGATCGTCATGGAATGGTCCTCGATCATTGACCCGAAGCCTGACGCTTCTGCCATTATCCAGATTGGTCACTTTAACGACAGTCGGCAGCGGCAGGGATTTATGGGCCGCCGTCATGCCGTACATGTCATAGACCTCACCCATCGCGGTCAGACGACCATGAAACTTCCGGCCGTACCAGGAGGCTATCCCGATTTCCACATAACCGAGGTTATCGTCCATGATTTCGTAGACCTTGCCGAAAACCTCGTACTGTCCGGGTTCGAGCCTGGCCTTGCGCTGCGGGGTGGGCTCAGGGCTTTTTCCGGGCTGGACCGCGCAGCCTGCGAGGATGGCACATTGCAGCAGGACAATCAGTAAAGACCCCGGGAAACGGGTCGGCTTCCTGCTGATCCTCCCCAACGCGGACCCTGGAAGGAGCGCGGCTTCCGCCACCGGAGATCTAGCGTGCCGCAAACTCACCGCCGGTTCGGAGGCTCTCGCTCAGCTGAAAAACGGCCATGGCGTAGAGTCTGGAGTGATTGTAGCGGGTGATGACGTAAAAATTCTGCAGTCCCAGCCAGTGTTCAGGACCTGATTTGCCCATGAAACGCATGGGGGCAACCTGTTCCTCTGTCGGCAGGTCCTCGTCCGGGTTGTCCATACCCAGCGAGATCAACTCGCCAAGGGTTCGGGTTGGCCGGAGGGATTCATTAAACAAATCTTCCGGGACCTCACCAGGATCAGTCACCAGCGTGATCGCGCCGTCTTTTCTCCAGCCGTGTTCATGCAGGTAGTTGGCAACACTGCCGATGGCGTCCGTTGGATTGTTCCAGATATCCCGAAAACCATCGTCATCAAAATCTATGGCATAGCGACGATAGCTGCTGGGGATAAACTGTCCCAGTCCCATGGCGCCGGCGTAAGACCCTTTCAGGTCGGTGATCATCTGCTTTTCTTCGCGGGCCAGGAGAATAAACTCTTTCAGTTCACGGCGAAAAAACGCGGACCTCGGCGGATAGTCGAACGACAGGG
>JAQCAK010000022.1 GCA_027621895.1 Pseudomonadota bacterium
GAATTTATCTACGACGTCCCCAGCGATTCTGTCTACTTTATGGAGATGAACACTCGGTTGCAGGTAGAGCATCCTGTCACTGAAGTCGTCACCGGAGTGGATATCGTCGAGAAGCAGTTCCAGATTGCCGGTGGGGAATCCATCGCAGACATGAAATACCCTGAGAACGGCTACGGTCTGGAAGTTCGGGTCAATGCGGAAAAAGCCGTACTCGACTCTGAAGGCACGGTTTCCTTCGTGCCAACCCCGGGCACCATTACGCGATGTGAATTGCCTGAAGACGACAACATCCAGCTGATTTCCATGGCAGGTGAGGGCAAGGTGGTTTCACCTTTCTATGACAGTCTGATCATCCAGATCATTTGCCATGGCAAGGACAGGAACGATGCCATCGACAAGATGATTGCCTACCTTGACAAGGTGGTGATCAACGGCATCTGTACGAATATTCCGCTGATCAAGAAAATACTGAAGGACGATGTCTTCCGCGGCGGCGAATATGACACGGGTTACCTGCCTGCATTCCTCAGCCGGATTGACGCGGAAGGGCTGATCCGTGACATTGAGACGGCATCCGGTTCAACCGGAACCGGCATCAGCCTGGAGATGCTGAGGATCGAAGACAGTGATGAATTGAAAGTGCTGTCTCCATCCACCGGGGTGTTCTATCGAACCCCGTCGCCATCCGAGCCGGAATACGTGAACGTGGGTGATGTCATTCGGACAGAGGATGTACTTTGCCAGCTGGAAGCCATGAAGATGTTCACGCCGTTGAACCTGAACAGCTTTGCCGGTGATGAGGGGGAAGTCTATTCCTCGGCGAACCGTTATGAGATCACGCGGATCAATGTCGCGACGGGTCAGCAGGTCAATGAGGGCGACCTGCTGTTTGTTATTCGTCCCGTTGGGCCGGTTGATCAGGAAGTGTCCTGAGAGCGCTTTGCCGAAGCGCTCTAGATCAGTTCCGTGAGTCCCTTGCCGATATAGACGATACCGATTCCCATGATCACGATCCGGCCGACCCGTTTGAACTGGTGGTCGCTGATCCGGGCCACCAGCAGACTGCCCAGCCAGTTTCCGGCGATCGCAGCAGTGACCACGACGGGAAATATCCAGATCGGCAGTTCGTCGCTGACTGCCGTCATAACCACTGCGTAGTAAACCAGCTTGAGGACATGTCCCAGCGTCTGGGTGACCGCCTTGGTGCCCAGTATGGCTTCCTTTGACAGTTTGCTCTGTACATAAAAGATATCCAGTACGGGTCCGGAGGCACCGGCCAGCATCTGCGCTGCTGTAACCAGGATACCGGAAAGAAAGGCGACGGGACCCCGGCTCATGTCGAGGTTCAGGGAAGCGGGCATCAACAGGGCCAGGAAAGGGAAAGAACCAATCAGCAGGAAGACCAGTCCGGGACCCGGAACGAAAGTGAACAGTGAGAAAACGCCCAGTACCAGGAAAGCCCCGAGTGCGTAGTAGCCAAGTACTCGCCAGCGTATGTGGCGGCGGTAGAGCCACACGCGGGAACCATTGGAGAAGGACTGGGCGATGCCATGGAGCACCATGGCAGCGGGCACGCTGAGAAAGAATCCAAAAACGCCCATCAGAATCATGCCACCTGCCATGGACAGGACACCCGAGATCAGGCTGGTCAGCAGGGTGGCGAATGTCAGAAGCAGGAAAGTCATGGCGTGGATCTTGCGCCCGGGCCATAGATGAATAAAGAGAATCATTGGAATACAATGCTTGCACCCCTGGAATAGGTTGGTTCGATGATTGAAAACCTCGAAACCCTGCTGACGCTGGCCCGGACTGGCACCATGCTGGAAGCCAGTACGGAACTTCGTATTACCCAGTCCGCAGTCTCCAAGCGCATTTCAACGCTGGAACGTTACTATGACCGCAAGCTGATTCAGAAAAAGGGGCGTCGTGTCGAACTGACCCAGCATGGCCAGCGACTGGTGGACAAGATCTCACCGCTGCTGTCTGAGCTGCGGGATCTGTTCATTGATGAAACGACCGGGGCGCGGGGAGCCCTGGTGATCGGGGTCTCTGACGCGATTCTTTCCTCCTGGGGGCCCAGGGTATTTCATGACGTCAGTGATGACATGCCCGAAGTTTTCTTCGAGTTTCACACTCATCGTACGCCGGTTGTTCTGGATAGAATCCGTTCCGGTGAGTTCATGGTTGGCGTCTGTACGGGATCGGACTCACTGGATACCGATCTGCAGTCTGAAGTCCTGACCCTGGAATCGATGGTCATCATTCCTTCAGGGCTGACACCCATCAGGTTTCCAAAACGCGGCGAACTCGGGGTGATTACCATTGAGGATTACTCGGGTGCCTGGCGTTCCTTCCAGGATGAAGTGCAGAGACTGCGCATTAAACGCGAGGTAGCGCTGGAGTCCTTCTTCAGTGTGGCGCAGATGGCGATTGCAGGGTTCGGCCATGGGATGGTGCCGATTGGTGTTGCCAGAACCCTCAAGGTCCCCGAAGAGTGCCTGATCAATCTCGGCGCCCAGGGCCTGCACCGACCCGTGCGATTTGTCGCGAGGAAGTCGACCTATTCACTGCCCATCGTGGCAAGTTTCTACCAGCACCTGGCCGCGAGGCTCAGGGGCAAGGGCATCTAGTGAGAGCTAGCCCGGCTTGAACGGGTTGTCATCGTCCTTGGCCTCATCCATGGAAACCAGCGATAGTCCCTGTAATCCACCGCCGCTGGATTCCTCTTTTTTCGGTGCTGTTTCCGCAGCGTTCAGCTTGATTGCCGGTTCTGCCGCCTTGGTGGCGGTAGCAGCTTCAGCTGCCTCTGCGGCACGCTGCTTGGCGATAGGATTGTCGTCCAGGGTAATCTTCAGGCGCAGGTTGTTCTTGGAGTCCGCGTTTTTCAGGGCCTCGTCCAGTGTGATCTTGCCTTCCTTGTAGAGTTTGAACAGCGCCATGTCGAAAGTCTGCATGCCCTGTTCGGCAGATTTTTCCATCAGTTCCTTCAGGGAACTCACGTCACCCTTGGCAATCAGGTCTGCTGCCCGCGGTGTGCCGAGAAGAATCTCGATGGCGGCAGCCCGCTTGCCGTCCACGGTTTTAACGAGCCGCTGCGAAATGATGCCCCGCATATTCAGGGCCAGGTCGGACAGCAGCTGTGAGTGTCGTTCTTCCGGGAAGAAGTTGATGATCCTGTCCATGGCCTGGTTGGCGTTGTTGGCATGCAGTGTTGAAAGGCACAGGTGGCCGGTTTCTGCGAAAGCCATCGCGTGTTCCATGGTTTCCATGTGCCTGATCTCGCCGATCAGGATGACGTCAGGCGCCTGACGCAGTGTGCTTGCCAGGGCTTCTTCCCAGGAGTTCGTGTCCTGGCCGACTTCCCGCTGATTCACCACGCAGCCCTTGTGGGGATGGGTGAACTCGACCGGGTCCTCAATGGTGATGATGTGACCCTTGGATTTCTGGTTGCGATAGTCAATCAGCGCGGCCATGGATGTGGATTTACCGGAACCGGTACCGCCCACAAACAGGATCAGTCCCAGCTTGGACATGATCAGTTTCGGCAATACAGGCGGCAGGCCAAGTTCCTTGTAGTTGGGCAGTGAATCCCCCAGGCGGCGAATCACGAGGGAGACCTCATTCCGCTGTTTGAAGATGTTGACCCGGAAGCGGCCCAGTCCGGGTCGGGAGATTGCCATATTGCATTCCGGATTCGACTCGAAATCCCGGATCTGGTCCTCGTTCATGATGGAATAGGCGATCTTCTTGCACTCGCCAGGCTGCATGGGGACATCAGAAATCTGGTTCAATGTGCCGTAAAACTTTGCGGAAGGTGGCGCGCCTGTACTGTAGTAGAGGTCAGAGCCTTCTTTATCCACGAGGATCTTCAGACATTCTTCGAATTCAGTTTGTGGCATTCCCAGTACTCCTTCCAGCTGTCCCCCAAGGATAATGCGAGGTGTGCCGGAAGGCTACAGTAAAGGTCAGTACTCGTAGTGCCGTCCGTCGGCGGCGCTGATCGTCAGCCGGTTATGATCAGAGGGCTCGGTGTGGCCGATGACCTGTGCTTCGAGGTTCTGTGACCGCGCAATCTCCAGGACATCGTCAACGGCAGCCGGGGGCACGTAGACTTCCATGCGGTGTCCCATATTGAATACCTTGTACATTTCCTGCCAGGAAGTACCGGAAGCCTGCTGGATAGCACGGAACAGTGGCGGTACCGCAAACAGGTTGTCCTTGATGAAGTGCGTACCGTTGCCGAATCGCAGGCATTTGGTCTGGGCGCCGCCGGAGCAGTGCACCAGGCCTGCCACAGCGTCACCCAGTTCGGCCCTGATCCGGTAGATCACGGGTGCATAGGTCCGGGTCGGAGAAAGGATTGCCTCGCCAACAGTGAACGCACTGTCGGGCAGGGGATCGTCCAGACGATAGGGGCCACAGTACACGAGGGCGGGATCGATACTGGCGTCAAAGGATTCGGGATACTTTCCTGCGTAGTCGTGACAGCGCAGGTCGTGGCGTGCGCTCGTCAGGCCATTGCTGCCCATACCGCTATTGGCGCTGGTCTCCCAGCGTGCCTGGCCGGTAGAGGACAGGCCCACGATCGAAAGGCCCGGGCCAATCTCGTTGGTAACGACCCGGCGTTTTTCCATGATGGCAACGGCGCAGGAATCAACCAGGATGGTGCCTGTCATATCGCCCACATCGGCGGTTTCGCCGCCGCCGGAGTAGATGTTCACGCCCTCGTCCCGCATGCTGGCCAGGAACGTTTCGGTCCCATCGATGAGTTCGGCAATGACCTCACCGGGACAGTTCATGGCGTTTCGATTCACGGTATTCGAAATCAGAATACGGCCGTCGACACCGACACTCAGCAGATCGTCAAGATTCATCACCACGCTGTCCTGGGCAATGCCACGAAAGACACTGGCATCGCCGGTTTCCTTGTACCAGAGATAGGCAACGATGGACTTGGTGCCGGCGCCATCAGCATGGATGACATTACATTTGCCCGGGTCCCCGGACAGGTAATCCTCGGTAATCTTGCAGAAGGCGTTGGGAAACAGGCCGCGTTCCTGGTTATCCACAACCTGGTGAACCTCTGATTTGTCGGCGCTGACGCCTCGAGCCTGGTAACGACTGTTGCCGGTCTCCTGGCGAACCACGTAGCCCGTCCTGGCAATGCCCTCAATCAGACCGCGAAACTCCAGCTGCCGATAAGCCTTCGCAACCGTATTGGGTGCGATGCCCAGATCGCCTGCAACCTGCCTGATACTGGGCAGGGCGTCACCCGGCTGCAGTTCTCCTGCGTTGATGGCGAAATGCAGCTGATCCATGATCTGCTGGAAGACAGGCGTCGCGACGTCGGCATTAAGCGAGATTTTCATTGCGGGGTCTTTCATTTCGGTGACCTGGTGCGGCTGGCGATTCGTCGGGGCAACTGTATCACTATAGTGATACAAGGTAAATCCGAAGCCCTGGCTGCTGTCATCATTTCGGCGGGCATCATCCCCATTTCCGGGTGACATATCCTATAATGCGCGCTCTTTCGAGGAGTGCCCAATGCCAGTCATAGTCGATTACGATGCCGGGAATGTCCGCAGTGTGCAGCGTGCCTGTCAGCATGTTGGCATGGAGGCGACCATATCCCAGAATCCGGAGGAAATTCTTGCCGCAGACCGGCTGATTTTTCCCGGTGTCGGCTCGGCGGTCAGTGCGGTCGATACCCTGAAATCACGGGGTCTGGACGAGGCCATCAGGGCGTTCTATGAGTCAGGCCGACCGCTGCTGGGTATTTGCCTGGGTCTGCAGATATTGCTGGAACACACCGAGGAAGGTGACAAACCCTGCCTCGGTCTGGTTGAGGGAGCCTGTGAGCGATTTAACTTCAAACAGAGCTGGCTCAAGGTCCCGCATATTGGCTGGAACGAACTGACAATAGTGAACCCGCATCCCATGCTGAAGAACATCAGCTCGGGGGATGAGTTCTATTTTGTGCACAGCTACTACGCCCGTCCCAGGCATCGTGAAAACATCCTGGGCACCACGGATTACGGAGAACGGGTTTTCTGTTCTGTTGTCGGCAAGGACAACCTGTTTGCAACCCAGTTTCACCTGGAAAAGAGCGGCAAACTGGGTCTCAGGTTGCTCGCCAATTTTGTGGACTGGTCCCCATCCTGAATTGAGTACATGTCATGCTGAGTAAGAGAATCATTGCCTGCCTAGATGTCCGAGACGGCAAGCTGGCGAAAAGTGTCAAGTTCGTCGATACCCGGGATATTGGTGACCCCGTGGCGAAGGCCAGGGAATACTACGAGGATGGCCTGGATGAACTGGTGTTTTATGACATTACCGCCTCCAGCGATGCCAGAAACATCATGCTGGATGTCGTCCGGGAAGTTGCGGAGCAGGTTTACATCCCGTTTTCCGTCGGCGGTGGCGTGCGGACGGTTGAAGATGCCAGTCGGCTGCTGTGGTCAGGTGCTGAAAAGATCAATCTGAATTCCGCCGCGGTACTCAGACCGGAATTGATCAGCGAATGTGCACGGGCGATAGGCAACCAGAACACGGTACTTTCCATGGATATCCTCAGGGTCACGGAGTCCCGGGAGTTCCCGAGCGGTTACGAGGTGGTGATCAACGGTGGTCGCAAGCCCATGGGCATCGACGCCCTGGACTGGGCGCTTCGTGGTGAAGAGCTGGGGGCAGGGGAACTGGTCGTCAATTCGATTGATGCTGATGGCACGCGCGAGGGCTATGAAATCAATCTGACTCGAATGATTGCCGAGGCGGTGTCGATCCCTGTCATTGCCTCCGGTGGTGCCGGCAAGCCGGAACATCTGCTTGAGGTACTGACCGAGGGTAAAGCCGACGCTGCACTGGTCGCATCCATGGTGCATTTCGGGGACTATACGGTCAGCGGCCTGAAACAGTGGTTGCATGAACAGGGCGTCAAAGTCCGGCTGCGGTACTGATGACCGATCTTTCTGCTGGCGAACTGGAGCAAAAAATCCACCGCCTGGAAGAGCGCCTTGCGTTCCAGGAAGACATCCTGCAGAAGCTTGATGACGCGCTGGCCATGCAGCAGAAACAGTTGCTGACCATCGACCGTCAGCTGACACTGATGCTTGAACAATTGAAGAAGGTCGAGGACGAGTTGCCGGGCACCGGCAGCGGCCAGGAAAAACCTCCTCACTACTAGGGGTCGCCCGGCTTTTGAGTCAACGCTTTGCTGACAGATTCAGCGACAATCAACAGGATACAAAAAATGAAAGCAGTGATCGTCAATGAGGACAAGTCTCTCTCCTGGACGGAGGCGGACACGCCCTCGCCACGGGACAACGAACTGCTGGTCAAGGTTGGCGCCACGGCGATCAATCGAGCGGATCTCATGCAGCGTCGTGGTCTGTATCCACCGCCACCTGGAGCCAGCCCGGTCATGGGCCTGGAGTGTGCCGGTGAGGTTGTCGAAGTCGGCAGCCACTGCAGTCGCTTCAAGGTGGGTGATCAGGTCTGTGCTTTGCTGCCCGGGGGTGGCTATGCGGAGTATGTGACAGTGGATGAGGGCAGCGCCCTGCCGATTCCGGAGGGTCTGGATGCGGCCTCTGCTGCTGCATTACCGGAAGTGTTTGCCACGGCCTGGCTGAACATCTTTATGGAAGCGGCATTGCAACCCGGGGAAAAGGTGCTGGTTCATGCAGGTGCGAGCGGCGTCGGCACAGCGGCTATTCAGCTATGCAAGGCCTTCGGGTCGCCCTGTTTTGTGACAGTCGGTGCGGCATCGAAACTGGAGGCCTGCCTTCAACTGGGTGCATCAGCAGGCAGTAATCGTCATGAAGGTTCTTTTCTTGGCAAAGCCCGGGAGTTTGCCGGTGACACCGGCATTGATGTCATCCTGGACCCTGTTGGCGGAGCGTACCTGGCAGACAATCTCGAATTGCTCGGACTCGGTGGCAGGCTGGTACTGATTGGTCTGATGGGCGGCGCTGTGACTGAAATCAACCTGGCCCAGATGATGATGAAGCGTGCCAGGGTGATAGGTTCTACCCTTCGCGCCCGTCCACTTGCAGAAAAAGCCGCTGTCATGTCCCAGCTCGAAGAGAAGGTCTGGCCAAAGATTCGTGATGGCGAGATTAAGCCGATCATCGAAAAAATCTTTCCGATCGAACAGGTCGAAGAAGCACATGCACTCGTCGCCTCTGATACGACGATCGGCAAGGTGATTCTTGCAGTGAGTCCCAGCGGGTCGTCCTAGCCAGGACCCTTTTCAATGGCGCTGTGTATGGCGGGACTAGACCTCGGCCACGTCCTCCGCCTGGAAGCCCTTGTCTGTTTCTGAAAGATCGAACTCGACCCTGGCGCCCTGTTTCAGGGTTCGAAAACCTTCCCCCCTGATTGAGCGATAGTGCACGAAAACATCCTCGCCACCTTCCCGCTCAATAAACCCGTACCCCTTGGCATCGTTAAACCATTTGACGATTCCGGAATGTCTCTCGGACATAAGCAGTTACCCCTGCAATACTCGTGTAACCTGCACCAAAAACTGATGCCTTCGCATCAAAACACAAATCCATGAGGGGTGACAAATATTTTAGCGTTGCCTGAAATGCCGCGTTTTGCAGTGCAAAATAACTAAAGTGACGCGATGATCTCTCGCTGTTCGCCCAGTTTTTCCAATGCGGAATCCAGGTCGCTGAGCTTGTCCCTTTCCTTCTGCACGACGTCTTCCGGGGCTTTTTCAACAAAGCTGGGGTTGCTGATCTTGCTTTCAGTTCTGGAACGGTCTTTCAGCTTGCGCTCGATTTCCTTGTCGAGTCTTGCCAGTTCTGCCGCTTTGTCGATCAACCCGGCCATGGGTACCAGCAGTTCCATTTCTCCCACCAGGGCGGTTGCTGCTGCCGGTTTCTCATCAGCTGCCTCCAGCCACTTGAGGGACTCGGGTTTAATCAGCGAAGCGAGCAGGTTGCTGAATTGATTGAGTCGCTGGCGGTCGGATTCGCTGCCGCCAGAGAACAGTACGGGGATTGGCCTGGCCGGAGAGATATCCATTTCTCCGCGGATGTTTCTGACGCCGGTGACAACCTGCTTCAGCCATTCAATATCAGCTTCAGCCTCGCTGTTGCGCAGTGATTCGTCTGCATCCGGATAGGGCTGCAGCATGATCGACTCACCGTTGCCACGAATGCTCACGGGGACCTTCTGCCAGAGTTCCTCGGTAATGAAAGGCAGGAAAGGATGCGCCAGGCGCAGTGTGGCTTCCAGAATCCGGGTCAGGGTCTGCAGCGTGCCCCGGCGCAGTGCCGGATCAGTATCGTCGCCGTGAATAATGGGCTTGGTTAACTCGAGGTACCAGTCACAGAACTCGTCCCACACGAATTCATAGATGGCCTTGGCGGCCAGGTCGAAACGGAAAGTCTCCATGGCCAGGTGGACGTTGGCGGTCGCTTCCTGGAAACGGGATTCGATCCAGTGATCCAGCGCAGACAGTTGTATATCGCTGCTTTCCAGTGCTGCGTTCTGGCCATCAATATTCGTCGAAACAAAATTCGCCGCGTTCCACAGTTTGTTGCAGAAGTTTCGATATCCCTCAACGCGCTTGATATCAAAACGTACGGTTCTTGTGCGGGTCGCAATGGCGTAGAAGGTAAATCGCATCGGATCGGTGCCATAGGCCATGATACCGTCAGGGTACTCCTTGCGGGTCGCCTTCTCGATCCGGGCGGCCATCTTGGGCTGCATCAGGTTTTCGGTACGCTTGCGAACCAGTTCGTCCAGCGAGATACCATCGATAATGTCCATGGGGTCGAGTCCGTTGCCCTTGGACTTTGACATCTTCTGGCCGTTTGCGTCGGTGACGAGTCCGTGTATGTAGACTTTGCTGAAGGGAATCTCGCCAACGAACTTCATGGTCATCATGATCATGCGTGAAACCCACAGGCTGATGATGTCATGGCCGGTCACCATGATGTTGGTGGGATGATAGGTTTTGAGCGCCTCGGTCTGCTCCGGCCAGCCCAGGGTTGAAAAGGTCCAGAGAGCGGACGAGAACCAGGTATCAAGCACGTCCGGGTCCTGTTCCAGAGGCAGGTCCGCGGCCAGGTTATTCTGTGCCCTGACGTCTTCTTCGCTGCGGCCAACATAAATGTTTCCATCCCGGTCGTACCACGCCGGGATGCGGTGTCCCCACCACAGCTGTCTGCTGATACACCAGTCCTGGATGTTGCGCATCCAGGCGAAATAGATGTTCTCCGCATTTTTCGGGATGAACTCGATGTCGCCGTTTTCCACTGCCTCGATGGCGGGTTCCGCCAGTGACTGGATTGCGACGAACCACTGGTCTGACAGAAAGGGTTCAACCACAACGCCGGACCGCTCTCCGCGGGGAACAGCCATTCTGTGATCGTCGATTTTTTCAAGCAGGCCCAGCGCATCCAGATCCGCGACGACGGCAGACCTTGCCTCGAACCGGTCCATGCCGCGGTACTTTTCAGGCACGTCATCGTTCAGGGTCGCGTCATCGTTCAAGACGTTGATCAGTGGCAGGCCGTGACGATTGCCGACATCGTAGTCATTGAAGTCATGTGCTGGTGTGATCTTGACGCAGCCGGTACCGAACGTCATGTCAACATAGTGGTCAGCGATCACCGGAATTCGTCGGTCTGTCAGTGGCAGGAGAATCTCCTTGCCGATCAGATGCTGGTATCTTTCGTCGTCCGGGTGGACGGCAACCGCCGTGTCTCCCAGCATGGTCTCGGGACGCGTCGTCGCCACAACAAGATGCTGGTCAGGGCTGTCGGCCAGTGGATAGCGAAAGTGCCAGAGATGTCCATTTTCTTCTTCCGACACCACTTCAAGATCGGAGATCGAAGTCTTCAGAACCGGGTCCCAGTTCACCAGGCGTTTGCCGCGATAGATCAGGCCCTCTTCGTGCAGGCGCACGAACACTTCAACAACAGCTTCAGACAGTCCTTCATCCAGCGTAAAGCGCTCCGTCTCCCAGTGCAGTGAAGCTCCAAGACGTCGCAGCTGCCTGGAAATCGTACCGCCGGACTGTTCTTTCCATTCCCAGACCTTTTCAACGAAGGCCTCGCGGCCAATATCCAGGGGCTTGATACCCTGCGCGGCGAGTTGTTCTGTGACCAGCATCTGGGTGGCGATACCCGCGTGGTCCGTGCCCATCTGCCAGAGTGTGTTCCTGCCGCGCATACGCTGGTATCGGATCATTGAATCAACCAGGCTGTGCTGAAAGGCATGTCCAATGTGCAGC
>JAQCAK010000023.1 GCA_027621895.1 Pseudomonadota bacterium
TGCAGCTCGCAGTCGGCGAGCACGGCGCCAGCAAAATTCGCGTCATCCAGCCTCGCATGACTGAGCCGACTGCCGGAATAATCCGCTTCCTCCATCACGCTGGCACTCAGGTTCGCGTAGGCCATATTGCAGTCCGTCAGGCTGCAGCCATGTAACTCGACCCGGCCGCCCACCAGGTGCGCATTGCTCGATTGTGACAGGTCAGCGCCGGTCAGCTGGCAACCGTGGAAGTCGGTCATGTGCAGGTTGCTGTTCGACAGGTCACACAGTGACAGGTCAGTCTCAATGAGTCGGCAGTGGACGATCCGGGCAAACCGGAAGGGTGTCCCTGATTGGGCGTCGCTATCGTAAAAGGAGCAGTGCCGGACCTCGCAGGTCGTCAACCGTGCACTGCTGAAACTGCAGTCCCGGAAATCACAATGCTCAAAGTGAACATCAGACAGCTCACAGTCGCTGAAATCCACCGCCTCGAACCTGCACCTGCTGAAGCTGCCGCCCTGCAGCGAAGCCGGAAACCGCTGCGCAGAAATCCGGCAGGACTCAATGAGACAGTCATCACAAAGCTTGCCTGCCGGCAGCGATTTCAGGTCAGGCACAGGGGCCTCAGCCCAGCGCCCGTTTCAGCTCGGCCGCGGTCAGTGCCATCGCATCCCGCGCGCCCTCCAGCATCTCTGTCAGGCCGAAAAAAGCATGGGTCATGCCGTCGTAGCGTCTGACGGTCACATCGACACCCGCAGCCTGCAGGCGTTCACCGAACGCCTCGCCCTCATCACGCAGCGGATCGAACTCTGCCGTGATAATCAGGGCAGACGGCATGCCGGACAGGTCCTCGGCCAGCAGGGGTGCGACCAGGTGATGCTGCTCCAGCGCGGGGTCATGACCGATATAGTGGCTGAAAAACCACTCCATGGTGTCCCTGGTCAACAGGTATCCCTCGGCATTCGAGACATAGGATGGCGTGTCCATTGCGGTGGCCGTGACAGGGTAGATCAGCGCCTGGAAATGTATGGCCGGGCCGTTCTCATCCCTGGCTTTCAGGCTGACTGCCGCGCCCAGGTTGCCCCCGGCGCTGTCGCCTGCGACAGCAATTCGGGAGGCATCAATCCTGAGCCTGTCTGCATTGGCGACCACCCATTCTGTAGCGCGATAGCAGTCGTCGAGCGGCGCAGGGAAGGGTGCCTCTGGTGCCAGCCGATAATGGACGGAAACCACCGTAAAGCCCGTGGCCTCCGCCAGTTGCCGACAGACGCCATCGTGGGTGTCCAGGTCACCAATCACCCAGCCACCGCCGTGGAAGTAGATGATGCAGGGCGTGACGTCATCGTTCGCCCGATAGATTCTGACGGGGATACCGTCGGCGTCGGCGTCTTCCACGTGGTGAATATCTGGCCGCGGCACCAGCGCCTGCATGCCACGGTACATTTCCCGGGCGTCCGCTGGTGGTACTTCGGTCATCGCCGGGCCCTCTGCCGCGGCCATCTGGGCAAGTAATGCTTCTAGAGCTGGATCAAGTGGCATGTCTGTCAGGTCCTTGCTTTTTTTATGATTAGTTGGTGTTGAGTTTCCAGTCAGATTCCCGGGAGTGTAAGCTACCGCTCTTCGAATCACCAACCAGGCCGGCCCTCAGCTGACAGCATGCTCAAGAATCCACAGATACGGCGATTTATCTCGGCATCCTGCTTTGCAGGTGCGTTTATCTGGGTTGCGATCACCCACTTTGACGTTGATCCGGAAGTGGTCTGGGTACTGTTCCTGGTGTCGTTTGTTTTTGTGGGAGCGATGATCGTGCTGGGTCTGGCAGGGGCACCGCTGGTGCGGCTGTTCAATCGGAAATCGACCATGCTGTCGAGACTTGATGAATTGTCGGATGAGGCCGGGAAGGCTCCAGCCGATGGGGAAGAGGGATCAGACAGATCCGGCTAGTCGAATTCGAGTGGTTTGATGAATCGATCCAGACGCGGCAGGTAGTAGTCCTCGTAGTCAACAGAGAAGGCAATGGTATGTGCCCGGCCCGTAATCCGGTCTCTCGAGATCAGGCCGATAACCCGGGAATCCGCACTGTTGTCCCGGTTGTCACCCAGCATCAGGTAGTGATCATCAGGCACTTCAACGGGGCCAAAGCTGTTGTAATCATTAGGCTCTGACGGACGCATCATCACCGGATGGCGGTGGCCATCGAACTGTTCGTAAAAAAACGCGTGGTTGGTTCGCTGGTAGAGATCCAGCTGTTTGATGATTTCGATATCCAGCTGCCCGTAATTTGCCGGTTCATGGTTAATGTACAGCTGGTTGTTGCGCATGCTGACCACGTCACCGGGGACCCCGATCACGCGTTTGATCAGCAGTTTGTCATCGCGGGGGGAATAGAAGGTGACGATCTCGCCGCGGCTGGGATCACTCCAGCGACCCACTTCCCAGCTGGTAAAAGGCACCTTCAGATCGTAGGCCAGCTTGTTCACAACGACTCGATCACCCTCGAGGATCGTTGGTTTCATGGAGCCAGTGGGAACCTGGTTCCAGTCAGCAACAGCTGACCGGAAAACCACCATGATGATCAGGAACATGATCAGGGTTCGGAACTCAGTCCAGAAAACCTGGAGTTTGAGTTTAGTGGACTGGAGCAGTTCTCGCAGGTAGCTCTGCTCTGGCTTGAATTCCTGGTTCACAAGAAAAAGCTCACTCTGGTTAGACACGTGTCCTGACGACTCCGGTCAGTCTAACCAACGTATCCTGGCTTGTCATCGCTGCGACCCCCTGTTGTGGAAGCTGTACAATTCGGGATATCACCTGTAATCTAAGTGAGAAACATGCACTAAGCTATTGATCTTACGACGAAAAGGTTCGGGTGATGCTGAAAATTCAATTCAAAGACGGTAGTGGCAATCCCATTGCGCTTGAGGCTCCGGGTAAAACCATCGGCCAGGGGAGCGTCAATGACCTGGTCATCGACAGGGATGGTGTCAATGGTTTCCATGCCGACATCAAGGTCGAGGGAGATCAGGTTGTCATTACCGATATCAATACCGCGACCGGCACCTATGTGAACGGTGACAGGATTTCGGGCCCGACCAATCTGCGTGCCGGTGACGTGATCAGGATCCAGGACGTCGAACTGGAGATCACGGCAGAAGATCCGGCCGGGGGTGGCAAAACACTGGTGCTCTCGGGTACCGCGCTCATGGAGGTTGGCTCAAACAGCTGGTCACTGGTCGCCGACTCGGGTCCGGAGAAAGGGCAGGTCATCCCGGTTATTGAGCGTACGGAAATCGGCCGCGCCCTGGAATGCGATATCTCAATCCTGGAGCCGGCCCTGTCACGCAAGCACGCGGAACTGGAGCCGGACGGCGACAGGCTGATTATCCGCGATCTGGGTTCCATCAATGGTACCTGGGTCAACGCCGAGAAGGTCGAAGAGAAAGAACTCAAGGACGGCGACGTCATTCAGTTCGACAAGATCAGGTTTATCGTTTCGGCACCGCTTTAGTGCCGTGACTACAGGCGGGGATAACCTGCCTGCTCCAGGGCTCTCTCGATCTCTTCCAGGTGGACCCTGTCACGGGTTTCCACGGTGACCGAGATACCCACCTGGCCGATGGGTGCTCGCGGCGATATCCGGTGGTGAATCACCTCAAGAATGTTGGCGCCGTTCTGGCGAAAGACTGACAGCAATCCTTCCAGCTTACCGGGCCTGTCCTGTACCACGGTCTCTATCCGGAACACTCGGCCGTCAAAGGCCAGTCCCTGTTCGATGATTCGCGTCAGCAGATTCACATCGATGTTACCGCCCGAGATCACCGACACCACGGTCTTGCCCCGCAGCTGCGGCAGCCGATTGTTGACCAGTGCAGCCAGCGGTGTGGCAGCGGCGCCTTCCACGACCGTTTTTTCGATTTCCAGCATCAGCATGATTGCATTGGCGATCTCGTCACTGGTGACGGCAACCACCTCATCGACCATGGCATTAACGATCTTCAGGTTGTCTGCTGAAACCTGCCTGACGGCAATTCCGTCTGCGATAACCGGTGCCGGCGCAACCATGACGGGCTGTCCTGCCTGCAGCGCCTGGTGCATGCCCTGGCAGCTGGCTTCTTCAATGCCGATGACCTGGACATCCGGCGCCTGGGACTTGATCGCCATGGCGATACCCGCCAGCAGGCCGCCACCGCCCACGGGGACCAGGACAGCATCGATCTGGCCGTGAGTCGGGTCTTCAATGATCTCCAGCCCCACGGTGCCCTGGCCAGCTGCGATCAGCGGGTCGTCGAAAGGATGGATGTAAACCCGCTGTTCTTCCGCCACGATTTCCCTGGATGTCGCCATCGCATCATCGAAAGTGTCACCGGCCAGGATCACTTCCGCCCCCCAGTGCTCTGTCGAGCGGATTTTCACGATCGGGCTGTATCGTGGCATGACAATCTTCACTGATATCCCAAGGCGACCGGCGTGATAGGCCAGCGCCTGGGCATGGTTGCCCGCGCTGGCAGCAATAACGCCCCGGGCTTTTTCCTCAGGGCTCAGGTGAAGCAGCCTGTTCAGGGCGCCGCGTTCCTTGAAGGAACCGGTCATCTGCAGGTTTTCCAGTTTAAACAGCGCCTTGCAGCCTGTGAGATCTGACAGGGTCCGTGAATGGGTCATGGGTGTATGTCGGACATGTGTGCCGATGTTCTGCCTGGCCTGCTGTATGTCCTGGTGACTGAATGCGTAGTTCATGACGCCCGCCCTGAAGCGGTCCCGCGGGTGCTCACCGGTGCGCGCAGCAATCGATAAATTTCCCGCAGGCCCGGCGGCTTGCCGGTCATCAGGATACCAATACGGAAAACCTTGGCGGCGAGCCAGAATGCGGCCACGATCGAAACCACCATGAGCAGGGTAGTGGTTATGTATTCGCTGACGGCGGGTGGTCCCGCGGCACGGTTCATCATGACAAAAGGTGTCAGCGGTGGAATGTAGGACATGACCTGGGCCAGGGTGCTGTTAGGGTCCCGGCCAATGGGGATCATCATCAGGATAGGCAGAATCTGGATCATCTGCACCGGCAGTATCAGGTTCTGGGCTTCCTTCAGGTTATTGCACAGTGAACCCAGGCCGACCAGCAGGGCCGCATAGAAAAGATAGCCAAGCAGGAAGTAGACCAGGAATGAAAGCAGCAGCCAGGGCTCAGCCAGTACGGAAGACAGGTCCAGTGGCAGCTCGACGCCGAGCAAAGCGGGTACGCCCAGGAAAAACACCAGCGCCATCACGATCCATGAAAGGATAATCGTCAGTCCGGTGGCGGCGATACCCAGGATCTTGCCGCCCATCAGCATGACCGGTGACACGGAGGACAGCAGCACCTCAATCAGCTTGTTGGATTTTTCCTCGATGGTATTGGTCAGCAGCATCTGGGTATTGATCAGTATGGAAATCCAAAGGAAATAGACAAACCCGACCGGCGCCCACTGCCTGGCGATGTCGGTGTTATCAACCTGTGCTTCCAGACCATCCTCATCCAGTTTGATGCCTTCAAACTCGGTCTGCTGGTTTATCCACGCCGCGGTTTCCTCATCAATGTTTTTTTCCAGGAGGCGCCGGTCCCGGACAATGCGGTTAACGATCCGCCCGTACCAGTTCTGCAGATCCAGGTCTGTCAGATTGTTTGAAACGTACCTGCCACCTGCGCTCTCGTTCACCGGGTCAGCGCCCAGGATAAAATAGGCGAACAGTGAACCCGAATTGATCTGCTGGTTAAGCGTTTCGATATCGCCGCTGTGTTCCATGAGAACAAAGCGATTGCTGGAGATCCGGGCAGAGAGATCAGCCCTGGCGCCGGGTGTCAGTTTCTGCCACCAGTCGCGGATAAGCACCCGGTGATCACTCAGGTGAGCGACCCAGCGATTCCCCAGCGCCTCCGGCGGTGCTGAGCCGGTAAGAATTGACGCGACTGCCTCGTCGATGCCCGTTTCACCCAGCACCCGTATTTCGGGCAGGACTTTAGCCAGTTCGGGGAGCAGGGCTTCTTCCCGTCCCTTGCGTAAATCGGTAAACAGATAGCGAAAGTCCCGTCTGCTGATTTCAGCCTGAACTTCGCTGCCGAGCCAGTTGGACTCGTCGATGACAGCGTAGCTTTTTGCAGACCGGGTTGATTCGATGATCAGTGGCACTACCGCGACCAGCACCAGCACCACCGGCATCATCAGGATGCCAATCCAGAATCCCTTGGTCCGGACATTCTCCAGGAACTCTCGCAACGAAATCAGCAGCATGCGTTTCACGTTGCTGACTCCCGGACTGCGCGCACGAAGATTTCGTGCAGGGACGGCTCCCGGACACTGAATCCGGTAATGGTCATTTCCCGCATCAGTGACTGCATGATCATTTGCGGGTCCGCGTCCTGCGCAATGGAGAGTTCAGCCTTGCGTCCCATGTTGTTTATCCGTGTCACGCCAGGCTGGTCAAGATGTCTGGCATCGCCCTCGAAATCCACCAGCAGGGTGGGTTCAAAGTCCCGCTTGATGTCTGCGACCGGGCCGTCCAGGATTTTCCTGCCACCGTTGACCAGCAGCAGGGCGTCACAGATCTGTTCAGCCTGCTCCATGATGTGAGTAGAAAAAATGACGGTCCGGCCTTGACGGCGCAGATCAAGAATCACGTCTCTCACCATTTCGATGTTGATCGGGTCCAGTCCCGAAAAGGGCTCATCCAGGATCACGACCTCCGGTTCATGAATCAGGGTAGAAATGATCTGCACCTTCTGTCCCATGCCCTTGGACAGGCTCTCGCACTTCTGGTCCGCGGAAGCCTGCAGACCAAAGCGTTCCAGCAGCGCCTGTGCCCTGGAGTGAGCCTCTCGCCACGGCAGGCCTTTCAGGGTCCCGAAATAGGCGATCAGTTCCCGGGTTTTCATCTTCTTGTAGAGCCCTTTTTCCTCAGGCAGGTAACCCAGGCGATCCTTGACTGACTCCGGGTTGTTGCTGCCGAGTACGGTGACCCTGCCGGAGTCAGGGTAAAGAATGCTCATGATCATTCGAATGGTGCTGGTCTTGCCGGCGCCGTTGGGGCCGAGGAAACCGTAAACGGAACCGGCCGGGACGCTGAAGCTCATGTCGGCCACGGCGTGATGGTGACCAAAAAACTTGTTGACGCCCTCCAGCTCGATACTGTTCATGACCCGGGAACCAGCTGTGCCAGGTGTTCACAAACCTCGGTAATGAAGCGCTGTCGATAGCTGCGGGTCACACAGCTGGAGTGTGGCGTAATCATGACTTTTTCATGCTGCCAGAGGGGTGAATCCGGTGGCAGGGGTTCCTCGTCGGTGACGTCCAGGTAGGCGCCTCCAAGATGATCCAGTGCTGCCAGCAGGTCGGCACTGCGCAGCGAGCCGCCACGGCCGAAACTGTAAACGAAGGCGTTTTCCCTGCAGCCAAGCAACCTGTCCCTGGACATGAAGCCTTCAGTGGTTTCATCGCCCGGCAGCAGCAGCACGACATGGTCTGCCATTGGCAGCACCTCATCCAGCTGCGCCGTGCCGACAACCCGGGCCGGGCTGCCAGGGTCACTGTCTGACGCGGCGGGCGTGCGACGAACGCCGATCACGCGGGCACCGAAGGCGTGAACAAGCCGGGCACAGGCCTGCCCGATATTGCCGTAGCCAATAATCAGTACGGTCTGATCGGCGAGCAGCGGGCAGCCTGTCTGCAGGTTTCTGTCCCAGTGTCTTTCTTCGAAATTGGCCAGCATGGTTTTCATGCGCCGATTCATGAACAACAGCGCTTCCACCAGGGACTCAGCCAGCACCGGGCCGTGGAAGGTGCCATGGCTGATGCTGACCCGGCCTGCAGGGTCCGGCGAGACCCAGTCCCTGCCGGCTGCCGGGGTCATTATCCGGGACAGTGCCGGACAGGCAGCATACCAGTCGGATTCAAAGTTCCAGGTGAGTACCAGTTCGGCGCTGTGGGCCTGTGCCAGGAAACTGCTCACTGATGAGTGGCAGGTGACACTGATGTCTCCTGACAGCTCTCTTATCGGCGAGAGATCGGCGTCCTCGACGTCGTTCCAGAGCATCGTGTGAACGTTAAGCAAGCTGTTACCTGGTTTTATCGCTGGAAATGGCTTCATTCAGACGATACTTGTTGATGATGTCACGGACCTGGCGCGTGTCCTGGCTGTCTTTTGCCAGGATACCCTTGATATGGGTTTCAACCAGCGCGGCCGGACTGTCGTACACTGCGACTGTCTCGCCGTCTTTCTCGATGATCACCTGTCGGTCATCGCCCTCGCCACGGTAGAAGAGTCGCGTCCTGTTCATCAGAGCAGTCCCTGCCGGTCAGGTTTCAGCGTCTGTGAACGACGACAGGGAGTTCCGTATAACCCTTCACGAAGCTGGACTGTACACGTTCCGGCTCACCGGTCACCTCGATTCGATCAAAGCGTGCGAGGATTTCCTCCCAGATTATCCGCAGCTGCATTTCTGCCAGGCGATTCCCCATGCAGCGGTGTATGCCGAACCCGAAAGACAGGTGATGCCGGGGATTGTCACGATCAACGATGAACTCGTCGGGCCGATCAATCACTGTGTCATCGCGGTTGCCGGAGACATACCAGAGTGCGACCTTTTCGCCAGCCCTGATGGTTTTGCCCCTGAATTCGACGTCTTCTGTTGCCGTACGCCGCATGTAGGCCAGCGGTGTCTGGTAGCGGATCACTTCCGGCACCATTTTGGGAATCAGGCTGTGGTCTGCCTTGACTCGCTCGAACTGATCCGGGTTCTGGTCCATGAAGTAGATACCGCCGGATATGGAGTTTCGGGTGGTGTCATTGCCACCGACGATCAGCAGGATCAGATTGCCCAGGTATTCCATGGGATCCATGTTCCGGGTATCAGGATTGTTGGCCAGCATGGTGATCAGGTCGAAATGATCAGCGGGGTCCCGGTTGACCCGCTCGTTCCACAGGCCGGTAAAAACTTCCAGGCATTCAAGCAGGGCTGCCTGCCGGACCGGTTCCGGGGTGGGTCCGCCAGCGCGGGCACCGCTGGTTGCCATATCGGACCAGTAGGTCAGTTTGCGCCGGTCCTCGAACGGGAAGTCGAAAAGCGTTGCCAGCATCTGGGTTGTCAGTTCGATTGACACCAGGTCGACCCAGTTGAACGGTTCTCCGACCGGGAGACCGTCCAGGATCCTGGCCGCCCGTTCCCGGATAATCGGTTCAAGCTTGGCCAGGTTGGTCGGGGCGACCACGCCGGTGACGGCCTTGCGCTGTACATCGTGCCGGGGCGGGTCCAGGGAAATGAAATTGACGGTCTTGAAGCTCTCGTCGCGATCGGCCAGGGTGATCCCGCCTTCGGATGAAAACTGCTGCACGTTCTTTTCAATGTCCATGATGTCGTTGAAGCGCGTGATCGACCAGTAGGGGCCGAACAGCGGATCGTTGAAGTAATGGACCGGATCTTCCCGGCGCAGCCGCTCGAAGTACTGCCAGTGTGAGTTTGTCTGGAACAGTGAAGCCTGACTCACGTTGATATCCTCGAGAGGCATCTCGTAGGGGTTCGGTCCGATTTGTACTGCTTCACTCATCTGGCAATCTCCGTCTGCTGGCCGGTTATTGAACCATAGTTCAGGCCCTGGCGTTCTAGTACTGGAATTCCGGCAGGTTGACCGTGATCCCGTCCAGTTCTTCTGTCATGGGGATCTGGCAGCTGAGGCGGGATTCGTCAGTGCGGTCCGGGTTCAGATCCAGCATGGACTCTTCCTGGTCGCTTCTGGGTGCCAGCTTGCTCTGCCATTCGGCACTGATGAGAACGTGACAGGTCGCGCAGGAACATTCTCCTCCACAGTCTGCATCGATGCCCGGAACCAGGTTGCTGGTCGCAGCAACCATGATGGACTCGCCAACGCTGGCATCAACGACATGTTCGGTTCCATTGAACTCGATGAACTTCACTTGTGGCATTTGGGGTACTCCTTCCTTTTATTAACCGTGTTGTTGTAAAGCATTTCCGTTCGCTGTTATTGACGGTATTGCCCGTCAGGATGGTGCGTCGTGCTGCAACCGTCAGCTCATCCCAGCAGGGATTTCAACTCGAACGACGGGTTGGCGAGATCCTCCGGATTCACCTCCTTGCCGTACAGTTGCTTGCAGACCATGAACTCCCGCGGGCTGTTGACGGCGTCGACGCCGACAACCTTGCCGTCCTTCAGGTAGAAAACTGCAAATTCGTTAGCGGCCTTGTCTCCGCGAACCACTGACTGATCTCCATCGGCTGAAAAACCAACCATCTGCAGTTTCAGTTCATACTGGTCGCTCCAGAACCAGGGGACCGCGGCGTAGGTTTTGTCACCACCCAGCATATTGCTGCTGGCGACCCGCGCCTGGTCCATCGCATTGGGCACGGACTCCAGTCGCAATTGGCGACCCAGCAGGGCGTTGGGATGCATGGTGCAGTCGCCCGCGGCGTAGATATCCGGGTCCGAGGTCCGGCAGTGATCATCCACAACGATGCCGTTTCTGCACTCCAGTCCGGCGGCCTCGGCGATTTCGATGTTGGGTATGATGCCGATGCCCACGATCACCAGGTCGGCGTCAATCTTTTTGTCTCCGCAGACCACGCTGCTGACCTTGCCGTCGCCCTCGAATGCATCGGCGGCGGTGTTGACCAGGATCTCGACGCCTCGGCTGGTATGGAGCTCATGGTAGAACTCGCTCATTTCCTCGGTAGTCACCCGTTGCAGAATCCTGGACTCCATCTCGAGTACGGATACCTGCTTGCCGGCAGAGCAGGCCACGGCGGCAACTTCCAGGCCGATATAGCCGCCCCCGACGATGCAGATCTTTTCAGCGGTTTTCATGGCCTCGCGAATGGCATCCACATCGGCAACCGTGCGCAGGTAATGGATGCCTTCCAGGTTGCTGCCCGGGATGTTCAGTATTCGGGGCCTGGATCCTGTGGCGATCAGCAGCTTCCCATAGCTGTAGGTTTCACCCGTGCTGGTGGTCACGAACTTGCCATCCCGATTGATTGACGAGACGGTGACGCCCGTGTGGAGGGAAATGTTTTTGTCAGCGTAAAACTTTTCAGGTCGCAGGTAGACCCGTTCCAGGCCAATTTCCCCGGACAGGTACTGCTTCGAGAGTGGCG
>JAQCAK010000024.1 GCA_027621895.1 Pseudomonadota bacterium
CCACTATCTCGACCGTGGGATCATTCCCGCCATGAAAGCCTCGCTGGCTCCCGCCGGGATTCTGGTCTTTCAGACGTTCGTCGCAGACAAGGTTGCCAATGTCGGGCCAGCCAACCCCGCTTTTCTCATGAACCCTGGCGAGCCCGAGAGCCTGATGGAAGGCCTGGAAATCCTGGTCGCCGGCAGTGGTCGCGATATACCGGACGAGCAGCATCCCCAGGCCGGCCGGGGATGGGTCATTGCCCGCGCCGCCTAGCGGTGAAGCGCCGGTGGCCTGCCGAACCGGTAAATCTTTTCCTCACCGGCCGGTCGTTCCCGAAAGCGCTTGTATTCCCACTGGTACTGATCAAGTTCGATGCGTGCCAGGGATTCCACCAGTGCATTAAGTCCAGCCAGCGCAACCGGCATTTCATCACTGAAGAATTCAGGGCCTGGTTTTTTGACGACAACTCTAAAAAGGCCATCCGGTTTTCTCAGCAGTGCAATCCCAAGGGCCTGGGCGCCGGTCTTTCGAACGAGTCGAACGGACAGCTCATCGGTCAGTGCCATCTGGCCGAAGAAAGGCGCATAGGTCCCGCTTGCAGGAACCTGATCCGGCAGCACGACAACCGTACCCCCGGTTTTCAGTCGCCGGTAAAGCGCGGCAATTCCCTGGCGATCTGTCGCCACCATTTCATTGCCGGACCTGGCCCGGACCTCTGCCATGATCGGCCGCAAGGCTGGCTGCCTCGGTGGCTGGTACAGGGCGGTCATTCTGCCGTAGCGCCGGAAAAAGACGTTCAGCAGTTCCCAGTTTCCACAATGCGGCAGGATCAGCAGAACACCTTTATCACTGCGCAACGCCTGGAGCAGATCCGCTTCCTGTTCTATTTCAGCAATCCACTGGTCCGTGCGCTGCGGATCGCTCATCCAGACGGCAGGTGTTTCCATCAGCGTTTTCGCGGTTTCAATCAGACTGCGTTTAACCCATGCCTCACAGTCCTCAGTTTCCGGGCAGCAAAGTGCCAGATTGGCGCGGGTCACCGCCGCAGACCGGGTATTGAATCTGGCATTGCACCAGCCAAGCAGACTACCCAGGCGCTGGGCCAGTCGCCGTGGCAGCATTGCCATGCCACCCAGCAGTATGCGCGTGAGCAGGGCGGTCATCCGGGAGAGTCAGGCACGGCCAGCAGCCGGCAGTCCTCGTGCCGATGACAGCTCAACAGGTGATCGTTGACCATACCGGTGGCCTGCATGAAAGCGTAGCAGATGGTGGTGCCTACAAAACGAAATCCATCCTTCTTCAGGGTTTTGGACATCTGGTCGGATACCGCGGTGTTTGCTGGCACCCGGGACAGGCTGCGGTATCGGTTCTGTTTCGGGGTGTGATCAACAAACTGCCAGATGTAGTCAGCAAAGCTGCCATGACGGTCTCGAATGTCCAGGAAGGCCCGGGCATTGCTGACCGCACTTTCCACTTTGAGTCGGTTTCTGATGATGCGTTCGTCCTGCAGCAACCGCTCAATGCGGCGGCTGTTATACCGGGCGATCTTTTCTGGATCGAAGCCGTCCATTGCCTGCCGGTAACCCTCGCGCTTTCTCAGCACGGTAATCCATGCCAGGCCTGCCTGGGCGCCCTCCAGCAACAGGAATTCGAACAGGGAGGCATCGTCACGGTTCGGCACACCCCATTCACGATCATGATAGCGCTCGTAAAGCGGGTCTCCCTGACACCATCCACAGCGCTTAATGGGCTCGGTATTCATGTTCGGTAAAATAGCAGAATCCCGGGAACCCTGACACGGTAGCCACCAAGGGTATTTTCCGGCGGACATCGGTATACTTACGCACTTTTTTCGCCCGGCGATTCGGGCACAAGGCGAGACAATGGCATTAACCTTCCAGGACCTGATTCTTTCCCTGCAGTCCTTCTGGGCAGAGCGGGGTTGTGTGCTCATGCAACCCTATGACATGGAGGTGGGCGCAGGGACTTTTCATCCCGCGACCTTCCTGCGGGCCGTTGGCCCAGAGAACTGGCGCGCAGCCTATGTTCAGCCCTGCCGGCGGCCAACTGACGGCCGCTACGGAGAGAATCCGAACCGCTATCAGTACTACTACCAGTACCAGGTGGTCATGAAACCGTCGCCTGCTGATTTCCAGTCACTGTACCTCGAATCACTGGAACACCTGGGTATTGACACGAAAATGCACGACATTCGTTTCGTTGAGGACAACTGGGAGTCACCCACGCTCGGTGCCTGGGGTCTGGGCTGGGAAGTCTGGATGGACGGTATGGAAATTACCCAGTTCACCTATTTCCAGCAGGTCGGTGGTCTGGAGTGCTTCCCGGTCATGGGTGAGATCACCTATGGTCTGGAACGACTTGCGCTGTACCTGCAAGGAGTCGAAGACTTCAAACAACTGATCTGGACAGAAGTGGATGGCAGACCCGTCACCTATGCGGACGTCTACCATCAATACGAGGTGGAGATGTCGAGTTTCAACTTCGATCTGGCAGACGTGGATGCGCTGTTTTCCCACTTTGATTTCTACGAGAAGGAAGCCATGCGATTTCTCGAGGAAAACCTGCCGCTGCCCGCTTACGAGTACGTGATGAAAGCATCCCACGCATTCAACCTGCTTGATGCCAGGCATGCCATATCGGTGACCGAGCGCCAGCGCTTTATTCTTCGCGTCAGAACCCTGTCTCGCGGGGTCGCCCAGAGTTATTTTGATTCTCGTCGAGCACTCGGATTTCCGCTGGCGGATGACGATACCCGGGCCTATGTCGAAGGAGAACTTGCTCGTGCCAGTTAACGATCTGCTGATAGAGCTCGGCACAGAGGAGCTGCCACCCAAATCGCTCAACCGGTTGAGACTCGCCCTGGAAGAAAACTTCAGGACTGAACTTGCCCGCCTGCAGTTTGACTTCGACAGCGTCGACAGCTTCGCCACGCCGAGACGCCTGGCGGTTCGCGTAATGAGCCTGTCCAGTCAGCAACCGGATCAGCTGGTTGAACGAAAGGGCCCGGCCATTGCCGCTGCCTACGACGCTGACGGCAATCCCACCAGGGCACTCTCCGGCTTTATGCGATCCTGTGGTATCGATGATGCGACCCTGCTGGAGACGCTGAAGACCGAAAAAGGCGAATGGGTGCAGTTTAAGGCCCAGGCGCCGGGGGCTGAACTTGTGGACCTGTTGCCAGAGGTTCTGGACAACGTGCTGGCAATGTTGCCCATTGATCGCCGTATGCGCTGGGGAAAGCTTCGCAATGAATTCGTCAGGCCCGTTCACTGGCTGGTATGCCTCTATGGTACCGAGGTTGTCCCGATTCAGGTGCTTGGGCTTAACGCTGGCAATACCAGCCGCGGACACAGGTTCATGAGCAACGGTGAATTTGTTATTACCTCTGCTAACGATTATGTAGAGGCGTGCCGTACCAACCATGTGATTGCTGATTTCAACGAACGTCAGCAGTTGATCGCTACCCAGATTGACGCCCTTGCCAAGATCGAGAAAGGCCAGCTCGAACCAGACCCGGCGCTGCTCGAGGAAGTGACCGCGCTGGTAGAGTGGCCGGTTGCGCTTGCCGGTCGATTCGAGGAGCGATTCCTTTCAGTTCCCCAGGAAGTTCTTATCTCTGCGATGAAAGAGCACCAGCGCTACTTTCATCTGGTTGATGCTGACACCGGTCAGTTGATGCCTGTCTTTATAACCGTCTCCAATATCGAAAGCAGTAATCCCGATGTTGTGATCAGCGGGAACGAGCGCGTGATCAGGCCCAGGCTGTCAGATGCGGCGTTCTTCTTCGAGCAGGACGCACGCACGCCACTATCGCAACGGGTCGAAAACCTGGCCAATGTCGTATTCCAGACCGAACTCGGCACCTATCGGGAGAAAGCGACTCGAATCTCCCGCCTTGCAGGTTTCATTGCCGGCGAGCTGGGTGCTGACGTCCCCGGGGCCAGCCGTGCGGGTCTGCTCTGTAAGGCAGATCTGGTCAGCGATATGGTTGGAGAGTTTCCGGATCTCCAGGGCATCATGGGTGGACACTATGCCCGGCGCGATGCGGAATCTAACGATGTTGCTGAGGGGATTGAACAGCACTATCGACCCATTCAGGCAGGCGGTGAATTACCATCAGGCGCCCTGGCTTCCTGCGTGGCACTGGCGGACAAGCTGGATACCATCATGGGACTGTTTGGCATCAACCAGCCGCCGACCGGTTCCCGTGATCCATTCGCATTGCGCAGACAGTCCCTGGGAGTTATTCGAATCTGTGTCGAGAATCGTCTTGATCTTGATTTACAGCGATGTCTTGAAGAAGCCGCGTCAGGATACGAGCGCGGCTTTTCCACTGAAGCGGCCAGGCAGTACATTATCGAACGCCTGACCGGTTACTACGCCGACCAGGACATCAGCGCTGACGTCGTGGACGCGGCCACGGCAGCTGGCAGTGGAGTCTGTAACCTGCTGAAGATTGACGAGGTTGTAAGGGCGATTCGATCTTTCCGGCGCGATGCGGTGGCAGAGAGCATCATTGCCGCCAACAAACGAGTGGCCAATCTGCTCAAGAAGGTCGATCTGGATGTTCTGCCAGCGGGATTCGATCCACAGCTGGCGACCGAGGCAGCAGAATCTGCGCTGGCAGTATCGCTTGGGCAGGTTCACTTTGATGAAAATACATCGATGGAATCCAGGTTGTCTGCGCTGGCAGAACTGCAATCACCCGTTGACCGCTTTTTCGACGAGGTACTGGTCATGGCAGACGATATTCCGGTGCGTAATAACCGACTGGCCCTGTTGCGTGACCTGCGCCAGCGATTCCTGGAGGTTGCAGATTTCTCACTGCTGCAATAGTCAGGTGGCTGCTTTCGTCATACTGGACCGGGATGGTGTCATTAACGAGGACTCGCCCGATTACATCAAAACGCCGGAAGAATGGCAGCCGATTCCCGGCTCACTGGAATCCATTGCCCGTCTGCATCTTCATGGAATACCCGTCTTCGTGGCAACCAACCAGGCCGGCATCGGGCGCGGCATCCTGAACCGGTCAGATTTGCAGGAAATACACCAGAAGATGATGAAAGCAGTCAGGGACGCTGGCGGTTTAATTACCGATATCGAGTTTTGCCCGCATCATCCCAACGACAGCTGTTCGTGCCGTAAACCCAAACCCGGTCTGCTGCAGGCGCTGGCCCGACACCACAACCTGGACCTGGCCCGGGGTTGTTACGTGGGTGACTCCCTGAAAGACCTGATCGCTGCCGAGGCCGCGGGTTGCGAGGGCATCCTTGTGCTCACAGGCAATGGACAGGATACCCTGTTGCAGCGACCCGATTATCCCAGGGTCTTTCCCGACCTGGCGGCTTTCGTCGACTCGATCCTCAACTGACGTCGGATGTCAGCCTAGATATCCAGGTTAGCCACCGCGAGAGCATTCTCTTCGATAAACTCCCGACGAGGTTCTACCTGGTCTCCCATCAACGTATTGAATACCTGATCAGCCGCGATAGCGTCTTCAATGGTGACCCGCAACATCGATCGTCCTTCAGGGTTCATGGTGGTTTCCCACAGCTGATCCGGGTTCATCTCTCCCAGCCCCTTGTAGCGCTGTCGAGTCTGGCCACGCAACGCTTCTGCCTGTAACCAGTCAAGGGCAGCTTCAAAACCGGCGACTGCGAAGGTCTTCTCACCCTTGTTCACCTGCCCTGTCTCTCCAACCAGGCCGACAATCAATTCCCCGTAGGTGGAGAAGGACTGGTAATCACCTGAAGCAAAGAAGTCCCGGTTCAGCACGTAATGCTTGGCCTGACCGTGGTTAGTCATCGTGATATGGGGATAGAACAGGTGAAACTCCCGGTCTTCCTCTACATGAAACTCATACACAACCCTGGAGGTGTTCTCCGGGGTCACCAGGTTCTCAAGCTCACGGGTCCATTTCTCAACCGTCTCTCGGTCACGCAGATTTTCCAGCGTCAATGTCGGCAGGTAGATCATCTGGCGGAGTACGATCAGCGGATACACACGTTCCAGCCGGTGCATCTGGTCCTGAACCTTATAGTGTCGCTCTGCCAGATCCCGCAGTTCGTCGCCTTCAATACGACCGCGGTCAGTGCCCGTGTCCAGGCTGGCGTCTTCCAGGGCGACCTCAAGCAGGTATCGTGTCAGTTCGGCCTCGTCCTTGATATAGCGTTCAGACTTGCCACGCTTCATCTTGTACAGCGGTGGCTGGGCAATCAGCAGGTGACCTCGTTCAATCAGCTCCGGCATGTGCCGGAAGAAGAAGGTAAGCAGCAGTGTTCGAATATGGGCACCATCGACGTCCGCATCCGTCATGATAATGATCCGGTGATAGCGCAGCTTATCCGGGTCGAATTCATCTCGGCCGATCCCGCATCCCAGGGCGGTAATCAGCGTGCCAACTTCCTGAGAAGACAGCATCTTGTCAAAGCGGGCCTTCTCGACGTTCAGTATCTTGCCCTTGAGTGGCAGGATCGCCTGGGTGCGACGATCACGTCCCTGCTTCGCGGAACCACCAGCAGAGTCACCCTCCACCAGGTAAATCTCGGATTTGGCGGGATCCTTTTCCTGGCAATCTGCCAGCTTTCCAGGCAATCCGGCTATATCCAGCGCGCCCTTGCGTCGTGTCATTTCACGCGCCTTTCGAGCTGCTTCCCTGGCTCGCGCCGCATCAATCATTTTTTGAACGATCGCCCTGGCTTCCTGCGGATTCTCCAGCAGGTAGGCATTGAAGGAATTGCCCATTTCCTGTTCAACAGCGGTTTTTACTTCAGAGGAAACCAGCTTGTCCTTGGTCTGCGACGAAAACTTGGGGTCTGGTACCTTGACCGACACGATGGCCGTTAAACCCTCGCGAGCATCGTCACCGGTGGTGCTGACCTGAGCCTTTTTGCCCAGACCCTCTGCTTCAATATAGCTGTTCAGGCAGCGGGTCAAGGCAGACCTGAAGCCCTGCAAGTGCGTGCCACCGTCGCTCTGGGGAATATTGTTTGTGTAGGCGAGGATCGTTTCCTGGAACGAATCGTTCCATTGCATGGCCACCTCGACCGTCACACCATCCTCGCGCTCTGCTGAAAAGTGGAAAATGCTGTTCAGCGCGGTTTTGTTCTGGTTCAGGTATTCAACAAAGGTGCGAAGACCGCCATCGTATTTAAATACCTCATGCTTGCCTGTTCTCTCGTCAGTAAGCTCAATAGCGACCCCGGAGTTCAGGAAGGAGAGTTCCCGCAGGCGCTTGGCAAGAATATCGTAGTGGAATTCAATATTGGTGAAGGTCTCGGGCGACGGTTTGAATCTGCAGCGAGTACCTGTCTGCTCGGTTTCTCCCATGACCTGAAGCGGCGCATCAGGGACACCATCGTGATAGGTTTGCTCCCAGACCTTGCCCTCACGCCAGATGGTCAGATGCAGCTCGGATGACAGGGCATTAACGACCGAGACGCCTACACCGTGAAGACCACCGGATACCTTGTAATTACTGTCATCAAATTTCCCCCCGGCATGCAGAACCGTCATGATGACTTCCGCGGCAGACTTGCCCTCCTCTTCATGCATATCGGTGGGAATACCCCGACCATTATCCGACACGGTGACGGATTCATCGGGATGAATGATCACTTTGACGCCGGAACAGTAACCCTCAAGGGCCTCATCAATAGAGTTATCAACCAGTTCCTGGACCATATGGTGCAGGCCAGTACCATCATCGGTATCACCGATATACATGCCAGGGCGTTTTCGAACGGCATCCAGCCCCTTCAGTACCTTGATACTGGTCGAATCGTAGGTTTTCTCGTCTGTCATTGCGGAACCTCAAAATTGCTGACCGTGCCGTGTTTCACGTGAAACATTCGGTCGTAACTACCTTCACAGGCCTTTTCCAACACTTCCCTGTCGACACCCGTCATCAATACCTGGGCATCGGTATTGATCAGGTATCGGCAGACTCGCTGTCGATGGGTTTGATCGAATTCCGATGCCAGGTCGTCTACCAGGTAGAGTGCGCGGTCATCAAGATGCTGGTTCAGCACCTGGCCCTGCGCCAGTATCAGCGCCCAGACTATGGCCTTGAGCTCGCCCCTGGAACAGACCCTGACTGCAGGCTGGCCCTCGACGGTTATTCTAACATCTGCCCGATGAAATCCCCTCTGTGTAAATCCCCTTTTTTCGTCAGACTCCCTGTCCTGGCCATAGATTTCCAGCAGTTGCCTGTCCCTGGTCCAGCCCCGGTAGTATTCAAAGACGACCTGGTCCATCCCCGCCAGCTGCTGAACCGCCGTGGTAAAGATGGGCTCAAAGTCCGCCAGATATCGACATCGAGCAGCATGGATGTCTTCAGAGATCAGCGCCAGTTGTCTGGACCAGCTTTCCTTGACCCGGTTATCGTTTGAGCCCTCGCGAAGCAACAGGTTTCTCTGCCGAAGGCACCGGTTGGCGCTCTCCCAGAGAGCAGCAAAGCCTGGTTCCACGTGGAACAATCCCCAGTTCAGAAACTTGCGCCGCTGCGCTGGCGGGCCGAGCAACAGATCGACCGAATCCGGCCCCAGCACCAGCGTGGGCAGCAGGCGCGCCAGCTCTGAGGCCTTCAGGACCTTTTCGTCGTTAATGTGAATCTGTCGTTGTCCACGCCTGTCTCTGGCAATACCAATGCGGTTGATACGGTTTTCACGCCGCACACGTCCCAGCACCAGCGTTTCCTCCTCGCCTCGCTGTACGACGGGATCCAGGATACTGCTGCGGAAAGACCGGGCAGAAGAAAGAAAGTAGCAGCACTCGAGGAGACTGGTCTTGCCACTGCCATTTTCCCCCAGCAGGAGATTAAGTCCCGGCGAGGGTTCCAGGGTGGTTTGATGGATGTTTCTGAAACGGTTAGCCTGAAGCCAATCCAGGCTCATGGCATGATCTCAAAGCGGTGTTTCACCGCTACAACTTCATGGGCATCACTACGTAGGTGGCATCTTCCAGCACCGGGTCTTCGATGACCGCACTGCTGTTAGCGTCATGCAGGGTAATCCGCACACGCTCATTCTCAATAGCGTTCAGCACATCCTGCAGGTAGCTGACGTTGAATCCCACCTCCAGGCTTTCTCCCTGGTATTCGACAGAGACGGTTTCTTCCGCCTGTTCCTGTTCGGGATTGTTCGCCGAGAGCTGTAACTGCCCGCTACTGAGCGCCAGACGAATACCACGGAATTTTTCGTTGGACAGGATCGCTGTGCGGCTGAGAGCCTGCCGAAGTTCCAGCTTGTCTGCGAGGACCAGCTTGTCCCCTGACCTGGGTATAACCCTGTCGTAATCCGGGAATTTGCCATCCACCAGTTTCGTCGTCAGGGTAAACATGGTTGACACAGCGCAGAGATGAGAGCTTCCCAGCGAGATGGAAACATTGCCATCAAGTTCCTGAAGCAACCGCTGAATTTCAATAACCCCTTTCCTCGGTACAATGACCTGCTTGACAGCCCCATCCAGGGTGTCAACGGCCAGGTCGCTCAGCGCCAGGCGGTGGCCATCGGTCGCCACGGAGCGAACATGACCGCTACCCAGCTCGATCAGCATGCCATTCAGGAAATACCGGACATCCTGCTGGGCCATGGCAAAGGCGGTTCTATCGAGGAGTTTTTTGAAGGCTTTACTGTCAAGTTCCACAGAAAGCTCTGGTGTCGATTGATCCACCGATGGAAAGTCGACGGCAGGTAACGTGGACAGCGTCGACCTGAAACGACCGGAGCGAATCTCCAGGCGACCTTCCTGAATCATGAATTCGATGTCTGCCTGCTCGGGAATCTCCCGACAGATGTCAACCAGCTTTCTCGCCGGGACCGTGATCTCTCCTGGATCCGCAACCGTTACTTCCAGTCGAGCAATCAGCTCCACCTCGAGATCCGTACCTGTCAGGGCAAGTTCTCCATCCCTGGCCTGCAACAGCAGGTTGGAAAGTACGGGTAGTGTCTGCCGTCGCTCCACCACACCCGCAACCTGCTGGAGTGGTCGAAGCAGCTTCTCTCTGTTTATTGAAAACTTCATAAGCGTGAATCCATCTTGCCTACCACGGTAGTAAGCGCTTACTTATACCTATAAAACCATCGGGCTGATGACAAACAGCGATTCGCTCTCGTCAGGATCCTCGATCAGGCAGGCGCTGCCTGGATCGCTGAGCGTCAACCGCACGATATCTCCTTCCATCACGGACAGGGCTTCAATGAGATAACTGACATTGAAACCGATTTCCAGTTCCGGTCCTGCGTAATCAATGGTTATGCTCTCTTCTGCTTCTTCCTGCTGCGGATTGTTTGCATGCATGTCCAGCTTGCCTTCCGAAAGCAGCAGACGGACGTTGCGGTAAAGCTCATTGGACAGAATCGCGGTTCTGGTCAGGGCCTCTTTCAGCACCCGACGGTCAGCCGTGACCACCTTGTCACCGCCGACAGGAATTGCCCTGGTATAGTCCGGATAGGTTGCATCAATCAGTTTGGTGATCAGTGTAATGTGACCCAGCATCACGCGCATATGATTGCCGGTGAATTCAAGAGAGACCGTGGCGTCCCGACCATCGGCAATGATACGGGAAAGTTCGCCCACAGCCTTGCGCGGAATAATATACTGATGCTTGCCCTCGGCCCCATCGAGCACGACCGAACTGGTGGCCAGCCGCTGACCGTTAGTTGCGACAAAACGCACCCGGCCTTCCTCCACTTCCAGCAGGACCCCGTTAAAGAAATAGCGGACATCCTGTTGTGCCATGGCAAACGTCGTTCGCTGCAGCAGCCGGGCAAGGTCATCCCTGGCGAGCGAGATGGTTGTCTGGGCATCTCCAAAGTCGATAAAAGGAAAATCTTCTGCCGGCAGTGTGGCCAGGTGGGAACTGAAACGGCCGCTATCAACAGCAACCCGATTGCCTTCAAGATTCAGGGTGAGGTCTGCTGCATCCGGCAGGCTGCGGCAGATATCGAGGAGTTTGCGACCTGGCACGGTGACCTCTCCGCCCTCTGAAACCGCG
>JAQCAK010000025.1 GCA_027621895.1 Pseudomonadota bacterium
GTCTGTACCGTTCCACAAACCTTTTCAGTATCTGGTTGGAGGCATCAACACGCTCGCCTTCTATCTCCCGGATCAGGGCATTGGCGGTTTCCGGTGGAAAATAGCCATGATCCCGATAAACATTGATCCTCAGCCCGAATCCGGCGGCATCGGCTTCCGGATGAAACTGGGTCGCGTAAACATGCCGGCCTACCCGAAACATCTGCACCGGGCAGCGCTCTCCTGATGCCAGCAGCGTCGCCCCGGCGGGCACTTCATCGCAGGCCTCCTTGTGCCCCAGCAACACCCGCAGTCTGTCCGGCAGACCTTTGAGCAATGGGTCAATGCGACCCGCCGCGGTCAGTGTCACATCGACAGCACCGACCGGTTCACCAAATCGCCTGGAGATATTGGCACCGCAGTATCGCCCGAGCAGGCCATTCCCGGAGCAGGCGCCAAGGAAAGGAAAGTCGGCGGGTACAACCTGGTCGAACAGACGATCAAAGTCGGCCTCAACCCGCAGCTGGCTTGCTGTTTTATCCTTCAGCGGGGTGCTGACATCGAAAGGGCTGCCGCCCACGAGAATACCGGACAGATCATCCAGTTGCAGCACCGGCAGGGGCGTCTGATCAAGACGATGCCGGATGACTTCTGCCTGGTCGAGCCCGCCGTAACGCAGAATCGCGGCGAATTCATCGTCGGCGGTTTCATCCTCGGGACGAAGCTGGATCACCAGGAAGGGTTTAGTCATCTGCAACCCGCTCACAGCCAGGGAATACCATCAGACCCGGCTCTGGTGCTCAGTTGTTCAGCTTCCTGTCGACGTAATACTTTGTCCCCTGGAGGGTCGCCTGCAGGGCCAGCCCGTTTTCCGTTAACTGGTACATGGAGACGCCGTCCACAACCGAGGCCGCCATCTCCAGGGAAGCCCCTCGGTCCAGGGCCTCAGCGGCCACATCACCCTGCCCGGAAAAGTCCCAGCCTTTGGACAGAAAATTTTCATAGGCGGGCCGGGTATGGAAGAAAAACACGACACGGAAATCCTTGATACCCATGCCGAAGCCGCCACCCACCGACAGCATCCGCATGAACGTTTCCCGGCCGGTAGCCGTTTCCGTCACCAGTCCACCACCGCGCGCAGTCGATAGCAGGAAGACGTTGAACCCGAGTGAAGAGAACACCGCGACCGCTTCAGATGCCGCTGCAACATCTTCCAGTGCCGGATTCAGCGCATAGAGATCGTCCAGCGTTTTTGTCCGCATTTCGCGTATCGCGGCCTGGGCCTCGAGCATCTTGTCCTGTTCAGCCTCGTCTCCAGCAAGCACCACACCGGGGATCAGCAGACAGGCAAACAGCAGGATAGAAAGTTTCATGGCGGGTCCTCCGGGGCAGGTCTTTACAATGACTCTGGCGAGTCGAAGCGTTTATGGCAGGGGCACTTGTGCCTGAAAGCCACTGGCATGATGAATCAACTTTGAACGTTTATCGGTCAGCCCTGACCTCAGGCCACAACTTTGTTTATTATCGGGTATGCAAAAGCTAATGGATGGGCAGGGCATGACCCCAGGAAAGCTGCTAACAATCACGCTGGCACTGCTGATGATCGCCGGCTGTGGCGGCGGTGGTGGCGGCGGCAGCGACGCGCTCCAGCCACCGGTCAGCGATGCGCCGCCTCCCGCACCGGCCCCGGAGCCGACACCGGAGCCGGAGCCGGGTTTCGCGTCGGGAACCTTTGAGCCTTACCAGAACTACGATCAGCTCTGCGAGAATCCTCGAACCGGCAGCGACGACCGGGGTCGTTCTTTCCCTGATCAGCCGGGTTCGACACTCGATGAAAACAACTGGATTCGATCCTGGAGTCACGAGCTCTACCTCTGGTATGACGAGATTACAGATGTGGATCCGGCCAGCCTGTCCACCCCGGACTACTTTGACGTCATGAGGACCTTTGAAGTCACGCCATCCGGTGCGCCCCGCGACAAGTTTCATTTCACCATACCCACGGATGAGTACCAGCGTTCGTCGCAATCAGGTATCTCGGGCGGTTATGGCGTAACCTTCGCCGTGATTCGATCCAGACCGCCCCGGCAGGTTGTGGTGGCTTACACGGAACCCAACACCCCGGCGACGAACCCCGCCGTGAACATCCAGCGGGGTGCGGAAATCCTCGAAGTGGACGGTGTGGACATGGTGGAGGGAGACGATACTGATGTCCTCAACGGGGGCCTGTTTCCGGGGGACAACGAGACCCATACGTTTCTGATCCGTGACACGCCCGATGCTGAACCAAGAACAGTCACCATGACATCGACCCAAATCCTGTCGACACCGGTCCAGAATGTTTCAACCATTGAGACTGCCTCCGGCCTGGTTGGCTACATGACCTTTAACGATCACATCGGGCCTGCAGAGGTGCAGCTGATCGATGCAATAGAGTTCCTGCAGACTGCGGATATCCAGGACCTGGTGCTGGACCTCCGTTACAACGGCGGCGGCTACCTCGACATCGCCAACCAGCTGGCTTTCATGATCGCCGGTCCCGCCAGAGCGAGTGGCCGGACCTTCGAGACACTGCAGTTCAACGACAAGCATCCCAACGTGAATCCGATTACCGGGCGAGCGATCCAGCCTGATATCTTTCGCGAAACGGCACGCGGGTTTTCCGCCTCGCCAGGCAGAGCTTTGCCAGGGCTGGGACTGTCCAGGGCCTTCGTATTGACAGGACCAGGTACCTGTTCTGCCAGTGAATCCGTGATTAACAGTCTCCGGGGCATCGGTGTGGAAGTCGTTCAGATTGGCTCAACAACCTGCGGCAAACCCTACGGGTTCTATCCGGCAGATAACTGCGGCACGACCTACTTTTCCATTCAGTTCCGCGGCGTCAATGACATGAACTTCGGCGACTATTCCGACGGTTTCTCACCGGAAAACACACCCGAAACCGAGGGTGTGCCACTGCCCGGGTGCCTGGTATCCGACGATTTTACCCGCCTGCTGGGCGATCCCCTGGAAGGCCGGCTGCGAGCGGCGCTGACCTACCGGGAAGACGGCAGCTGTCCCAGTGTGATTTCCGGCCGCAACGCCAGGCCACACCGCAGCCTTTCCTCTGTAGACGGCGTGGTGATCAAACCCGAGTGGCTGATGAACCGGCTGCTGGTTGAGTAAGAACAACCTGGGAGCGTTGGAACCGCTGCCAGGACAGGGAGGAACGGCGGTCATGTCATTGAAAACCTATGCCTGGCTTGCGGTCTTCGTCACCTGTTTCATCTGGTCCGGTATTCAGCCGAAAGACTACTTCACCTGGATGCTGGAAGTGCTGCCCGCCGTGCTTGCCCTGGTGCTGCTGGGCGCAACCCGGTCACGGTATCAGTTTACCCGGCTGGTTTACTGCCTGATTCTTGTTCACTGCCTGATTCTGATGGTGGGTGGTCATTACACCTACGCGGAGGTACCGCTGTTCGACAACCTGTTCGGCATGGAAAGAAACAACTATGACAAGCTGGGCCACTTCGCCCAGGGATTTGTCCCGGCCATGGTCGCCCGGGAAATCCTGATCACCCAGCAGGTCGTCCGGGGAAAATGGTGGTTGATACTGTTTATCCTGTCCTTCTGCCTGGGCTTCAGTGCGTTCTACGAGCTGATCGAGTGGTTTGTGGCGGAACTGACGGCAACCGGGGCGGAGGCGTTCCTGGGCACCCAGGGGTATACCTGGGACACCCAGTCGGACATGGCATTCGCCCTGTTGGGTGCGATATCCGCACTGCTGCTGCTCTCTGCCTGGCACGACCGGCAGCTCGAAGCAGAGCCCCGCTGATATGGCTGGCAAGCACCAGCCCGGGGGCTTCGAGTTCAAAGCAACGGGCAATGGCACGGTGTTTATCCATCATCATGGGCGCCTGGCGGTTACGTTAAAAGGCAAGGCCGCTGCCCGATTTCTGCTATTCTCGGCAACAGCCGATGCGGAAGCACTCCAGCACCGGATGGCTCGACTCACCGGACACTACAAGCACTGAACATGATGAAACCCAGAGTCAGAATAAAGTCGTTGCTGATCAGCTTCCTGGCCAGTCGGACCCGGACACGCATGGTGCGCGCCAGGGCCAGGCTGCGCCGCAGCGGTCCACCGGTCGTACACTACTTCCACCAGGTGGATGACCCCTACAGCCATCTGGCGGTGCAAAAGCTGCGCGAGCTGTCAAACCGGTACCTGGTACGATTTGAAGTCCACCTGGTTTCATCCCCGCCGGCTGACTACCAGGGTGACACGACCCGCTTTAACGACTGGGCACTTCGAGACGCGCGATCGATCGCTGCCAGTTATGGCACGCGGCTGTCCGAGACCGTCGATGCCATCCCTGCTGACCAGGTCCAGCTGGCACTGCAGCGGCTTGCCGGTCTGGAGATCGTCAACGAATTTGCAGACCGCGCCGTCGAGCTGGGCCATCAACTCTGGAGCGGCAAATCCATCGGCGGCAAGCCCAGCACGATCAACCTCACCCTTGAAGGGAACGCGCTGAGGCAGCGGCTCGGGCACTACCTGAGCGCAACCTTTTACTTCGAGGGTGAATGGTACTGGGGAGTCGATCGCCTGGTTCACCTGGAAAACCGCCTGTGCAGGGAAAAATACTCGCGTGACAGGAGGACCCTCTGCGTACCACGCCCACTGGCCGAATCACCGTCGGGCGACACCAGCCACATCACCCTGGAATACTTTCCTTCCCTGCGCAGTCCCTACACCGCCATCAGCTATGAGCGCACCCTGAAACTGGTTGAGGAAACCGGCGTGAACTTCCGGCTGCGCCCTGTCATGCCCATGATGATGCGGGGTGTGCCGGCCCCGAGAGAAAAACAGTTGTATATCATCTCGGATGCCCGCCGGGAGGCAGACTACTATGGCGTGCCCTTCGGCAGAATAGTCGACCCGATTGGTGAGCCCGTAAAGCGCGCCTTCAGCCTGCTGCCGTTGATGGAGTCCCGGGGGAAATCCATCGACTACTGCGGTGCCTACCTGCAGGCTGCCTGGGCAGACGGCGTTGATATCACGACCGATGACGGACTCCGGCAGGTCGTCGAAAGCATCGAGGTTCCCTGGGAAGAAGCGTTGCCGGCGCTGGCGTCAAACGAATGGGATGCCCTGCTTGAGGATAACGTCAACGACATGCTGGATGCCGGACTCTGGGGTGTACCCTCATTCAGGGTCACCAGCGACAATGCGCCACCCTTCCAGTGCTGGGGTCAGGATCGGCTCTGGCGGGTGGAGACTGAGATTGCCCGCCGGGTGCCTGAGGAGAACTAGATAATGCTGACTGAAGCAGGAGCGACGTTATGAAAAAGTTTCTGGTCTATCTTGTGCTGGCGCTGCTCGCCCTGACCGCACTGCTTCAGTGGTCACTCAACAGTGAATCAACCCAGCAGGTCCTGCTGGAAGAAATGGCGACGGTTGCCCAGAATGCCGCCGCCCGGGGTATTCCTGAACCGGACGGGCTGCAGGTGTTTGTCTGCGGCAGCTCATCACCACTGCCAACCCCCGACCGCGCCCAGGCATGCCTTGCTGTTGTAACGCCATCACATTTTTACGTCGTTGATGCCGGCGCCGGATCCACCAACAACCTGATGCTGTCGCGGCTGCCGATGCATCGCCTGCAGGCGATTCTTGTGACACACCACCACTCTGACCACATCGCCGAGCTTTACGAGATGAACCTGGGATCCTGGGTCCAGGGTCGACCGCTACCGCTGCAGGTCTACGGGCCGAGGGGCATGGACCAGGTCGTTGAAGGCATCAATGACACCTACGAGCTGGACCGGGGATACCGGATTGCACATCACGGCGCGGACTTGCTGCCTGCCAGCCTCGGGGTCATGCAGCCGGAGGAAATCGTCAGTGGTTTTGTCCTGCAGGACGGCGACCTGAAAATCACCGCCTACCACGCGGATCATTCACCCGTTTCGCCAGCCCTGGGATATCGGTTCGACTATCGCGGCCGAAGCCTGGTGATCTCCGGCGACTCAATCGTGACCGACGACACGCGGCAAGTCACGGCAGCTACAGACCTGGTCTTCCATGACGCACTTTCGGATGTGACCATATCGACCATGGCAGAGGCGGCGACCCAGGCCGGCCAGGATCGCGCCGCCAAAATCCTGTCTGACATCCGCGATTATCACGCCAGCACAGAATCACTCCTGGCACTGCAAAGCCAGGCGAAGATGGTCGTGTACTACCACCTGGTACCCTCACCCAGGAATGTGGTGATGGAGAAGATCTTCTCGCGACACATGGCAGATAACTATCGCATTGCAGAAGACGGTGACTGGTTCTTCCTGCCGGCGGATTCCACTGACATCATCGTCAATCCGGACTAGTTTGGCTTCAGCGGGGATCCAAACCCGCCCGGCAGAGCGCCTGCTGCGACCAGTCGCCTGATCGCCCCGTTTTCAAGGTGATAACATGATCCGGACCAGAAGGTGAAACCCGGGGAGACATCATGTCCAGAATGCTGCTGATCCTTTCAATACTGGCGCTGGCGGCCTGCCAGGCCAGCCCGCCATCAGCCGAGGCACTGCTGGCACAAACCTCCAAGGCGGTGGCAGATACCGCCAGACCCGAGGCAGACCGCGGTCTGGATCCGATGCGTAAACCAGCCGAGGTCCTGGCATTTTTCGAGATCAAGCCCGGCATGCAGGTGCTCGATGTATTCGCCGGCGGCGGCTACTACACCGAAATCCTGAGTCACCTGGTGGGCCCCGGCGGAAGCGTCACGCTGTACAACAACAATCCCTGGGATAATTTCGTCAACAAGCAGGTTGGGGAGCGCCTCGCGGGTAATCGCCTGCCTAATGTGACCCAGCTGACGGCACCACCGGCAGCGCTCGCCACCCTGGAAGACCGGTATGATGCCGCCATCTTCATTCTGGGGATGCACGACATCTATTACGAGGATCCTGCCAACAGCTGGCCGGCAATCGACGTGCCTGCTTTTCTTGGTGATATTGCCGCGCTGGTCAAGCCGGGCGGTGTTCTGGGTATCATCGACCACAATGCCGCCGCCGGCACGGACCCTGCTCTAGTGGGCAAGTCGATACACCGGATTGATCCCGCCGTCATCATTCGCGATGTCGAGGCCGCCGGCTTTGCACTGGAAGCCTCGTCAGATCTGCTCCGCAATCCGGATGATGATCTGACCGGCCTGGTTTTTTCAGAGGCACTGCGCTGGCAGTCCGACCGCAGTGTTCTGCGGTTCAGAAAGCTGTAGCACTTTCAGCAATGGCCGGCTGGCAGGCCCTGTCGCGAAGGATTTTTCAGTGCTAGTCTGAAGAAACACTTCCACCGGGGCATGCAGCATGGCGAGAGTATTCGGAGAATCTTCAACCACCGACGAGATACTGGAGGGAATCGACCTGACCGGCAAGGTTGCCATCGTCACCGGCGCATCGGCTGGACTTGGCGCAGAGACTGCCAGGGCGCTGGCCTCGAAAGGTGCAACTGTCACAATCGCGGCTCGCGACCTGGCACGATCAGAAGAGACCGCCGCGGCGATCAGGGCGAGCACTGGCAACCCCAACGTCAATATCGGCCAGCTGGAACTGGACAAGCCGGCATCGGTCCGGGCCTTTGCTGCAGACTGGCTGTCCAGAAACGACAGCCTTAACCTGCTGATCAACAATGCCGGCGTCATGGCCTGCCCCCTGGCACGCACTGATGAAGGCTGGGAAATGCAGTTCGCCACCAATCATCTCGGACATTTCCTGCTGACCTGCCTGCTTAGCGAGGCCCTGGTCGCCGGCGCACCGGCCAGGGTCGTGAACCTGAGTTCCGGCGGCCATAATTTCGCACCGGTGGATTTCGACGATATTCATTTCAACCAGCGCGAGTACCAGAAATTCGCAAGTTACGGCCAGTCAAAAACTGCCAACATCCTGTTTTCCATCGAGCTGGACAATCGACTCAGGGACCGCGGCGTACGCGCCAATGCGGTGCACCCGGGCGTCATCATGACCGATCTCGGCCGCCACATGACCGAGGAAGATATTGCCGCCCTGACCAGCAACCGACCCGCGGGTTCCAGACCCATGACGTTCAAGGAAATCCCGCAGGGCGCTGCCACCTCCGTCTGGGTGGCCACGGCACCCGAACTCGAGGGTGTTGGCGGACAGTATGCCCTGGACTGCAGGCTGGTGGACCCATCGGATACCGATGTCGGCACAGACAGCTGAGCAGCCTGGGCACAGGGTGACGAGAACGCGGCCCGACTCTGGCAGGTCTCCGAAGAAATGCTCGGCGAGTCCTTTGATATCTGAAATCCACACCAGAGACCGCACGATCTTTAACAATCGATGCGATAAAATGCGATCCCAGCGGTAAAGACGTCAGGAGTCCGGCATGGCAGACAACAAAACACCTGACCCTTCCCAGCAATTTCAGGAGTGGGTCAGCCAGTGGGAAAGATCCTTCGATGAGTTCTCCAATCGACTCATGGGCACGGAGGAGTTCAGCAAATCGATGAACCAGATGCAGACCATGCAGATGGAGTTTCAGCGGCAATTTGGTGAGCTGATGGCACGACAACTGGCGACCTTCAACATGCCGAGCCGTGATGACGTTGTCGCGCTGGGCGAGGATATCCGCAACCTGGACCGGCGAATCGCGCAGATTGAACGTGCACTGGGCACCCTGCTGCACAATGAAAGCGACGCCATCACCCGTAAACCCGGGCCGGCGAGGACCCGAAAGCCACCGGGCGCCGGGAAGGACACAGCCGAGGACAACAAATCATGAGTGAACAGGCACAGATGATCTCGCAGATGCGGGACCTGATGGACAAAACCCTGCAGCGCAGCATGAAGGGGTTCGAGTACATCCGCTCCAGCGCGACCCAGGTTGGATTGACGCCGAAAGAACTGATCTACCACGACGGCACACTCAAGCTGTACCACTACTACCCGGTCGAGGACGAGGTGTACCGTATTCCGGTGATGATCGTCATGGCGACCACCAACAAGGGTTACCTGTTTGGCCTGCGGCCAGGACAGAGCATAGTGGAATACCTGCTGAACAACGGTTTCGACGTCTATATGGTCGACTGGGACCCGCCCACCATGGCAGAAAAGAACCTGGCCCTGGCTGATTACACACACCGTTTTCTCCCGGATTGTGTCAACGAGGTGCAGAAGCATTCAGGCATCGAGGACATCAACATCCTGGCCTACTGCATGGGGGGCGTACTGTCGCTCATCTATGCCGCCACCCATCAGGATGGCCCCCTCAGGAACCTGGTCTGCCTGACCACCCCCATCAACCAGCATGAGATGGGGCTGTTCCACCTGTGGTCCAGCGAAATGGATGTGGACACCCTGGTGGATGCCATGGGCGTCATACCCGCCGAATTTATCGCATCGTCCTTCGAAATGCTGCGACCCGCACAGAAAACAGCCGGCAGGCTCAGACTCTGGGACCAGATGTGGAACGATGATTTCGTCAAATCCTACCAGGCTTTCAATCGCTGGGGGGATGAGACACTGCCGCTGGCGGGTCAGTACTTCAAGGACTCCACCAATGAGCTGATGCTGGGTAACAAGCTCTTCAAGGGTAACCTGATGGTCAACGGCGACAAGGTCAACCTGAAGAATGTCACCGTGCCGATCATGGCGGTGATGGCCGAGCATGACCATATTGCCACCTACGGTGCCACCAAGCCCCTGCTTGACCTGGTGGGCTCTGAAGACAAGCGGGAACTGGTGCTGAAGGGCGGGCACGTCAGCCTGATCGCCGGGCCCAACGCCGCGCGCCGCATGTGGCCTGCGGTGAATGAATGGCTGGGGGAGCGATCGGTTTGAGCGAACTCAAGGAACGTTATCCCAGGACTGTCGACTGCAAGGGCAGGACCATCACACTGGACCGGCTCAAGGCACTGGACACCGCAGACGCAAAGCAGTTCACCAGCAATCTTACGGACATGGACCTGATGTTCCTGTCACGGGACCTGCGGGAGCCCAAGGTTATCGAGGCCTGGAACCGCAGCATCGAGAGCGGCGACATTATCAGCGTTGCCGCCTGGCAGGATGGCAGGATTATCGGCACCACGGCCGTGGTCTGCGACAAGCTGTCCTGGTCACCCCACGTCGGTGAACTGCGTATTCTGGTCAGCCCTGAAGCAAGGGACATTGGCCTGGGCCGCCAACTGATCCAGGAGAGTTTCCTGATCGGCCTGTACATGGGTCTGGAAAAACTGACCGTGAGAATGACGCTGGACCAGGAACGTGCGGTATCTATTCTCGAGGACATGGGATTCAAGACGGAAGCCCTGCTCAAGGACCATACAAAGGACACCCAGGGCAGGAAGCATGACCTGCTGATGATGAGCCACGACGTTGAAGCAGGTTTCGCCAAGCTTGCCGTGCTGGGTATCGAAGACGCCCTTTAACGGTTTCGTCGATCCTCGATAATTTCTCCGGCAGCCTGTGCCTCCGCCTCGTGGGCGACTTCTACCCAGGGCTCTGCGATCGCCGCGGCATCCCATTGCCGGACAGCATCCAGTCCCAGGATTCGCTGGCAGTAAGCCAGCGATGTCATGGAAACAGGTAACTGGTATGAAGCTATCCGGAACACCACGGGGGTGTAAAAGGCATCGGCAGCAGTGAAGGCTGCACCGGCAAGATAGTCGCCACCGTATCGCTGCAACCCCTCCTGCCATATCTCATCAATCCGGTTGAGATCCTTTTCCAGCGAATCAGGCAGTGCCTTCATACGGACCTTGATCGCACAATTCATCGGGCAGATATTCCGCAGCGAGGAGAAACCGCTATGCATCTCGGCGGCAATGGACCGGGCAAAAGCCCGGGCCGCCGGATCCTGCGGCCAGACACCGGGATGACGTTCGGCAAGATATTCGACAATGGCCAGGGAATCCCAGACCACGGTATCGCCATCCATCAGGCAGGGGACGGTACCGGATGGCGAAAACTGGCGAAAGTCCTCGAAATTGTCCGCGTGTCGGAAAACCTGCAGTGACTCC
>JAQCAK010000026.1 GCA_027621895.1 Pseudomonadota bacterium
TAAGTTGAACTGTTCCATCTCCAATTCCGAGTAAAAAAGGATACCCGGCAGTTTGCGTGATTCACCCGCTGACTACAACGCACCCCCCGGGGACAGTTTACTTTTCTGGGGACACCTTAGAAATCCCGTAAACTGTCCCTGTAACCCCGGGAGAAAAGTAAACTGTCCCCGGGTTAGTCGGTGAAGACGGGCATGGCGCCCATTTCCCAGAGGATGACGGTGGCGGTGAGCAGGGCGGCACAACCGACGAGGCCCACGGCAACCATAGCGCTGGCGTAGAGGAATCCTTTTTCTTCCGGGATTCTCAGCACGATGGGCACACCGATGTAGAGCAGGTAAACCGCATAGCCCGCCGCGAGGCAGCCGAGAATCATGTCAAGCCATAACATGGGGTAGAACCCCGTCGCACCACAGAGGAACATGGGTGCCAGGGTATAGGCGGCAATTTTCACGCCCTTGTCCGGCGTCGATTCGCCTGCCTCGTAAGTTTCCGACATCCAGTGCAGCATGAAGCCAAGAAAACCCGTACCCACCAGCATCGCAAGATAGAACAGCAGCATGATCTCCATGGCGCTGCGGGGGGTTAGCCGGATCACCCGCTCGCCCACCTGCCAGCCCACTTCTACTGAGCCAAAGTACCAGGCAACAGCTGGAATCAGGCAGATGGGAATAACGAACTTCACGTAGGTCATCAGCATCGAGTCGTCCTGGTCCCGAATGGCTTCCCACGCAGACCGGGGAGCAAACATGATTGCTACCAGATGGTTCATGACGGTTCCTCCTTGCCGCCCGCGCGGCCAATTTTTTTGGATGTTGTTGTTTGAGTCATGACGGGATCGTCAAACAGAATACGCTCCGCTTCTTTCTCAAGGTCCTCGTACTGGTTGTTGTGGACCGACCAGACAAAGGCGACCAGGGACACGGTAACGATCAGCAGGCTCACCGGAATCAGCACGAAAAGGATTTCCATCAGCTGACCCTCGCAAGCCGGCAGGCATTCACGGTCACCAGCAGTGAACTCATGGACATACCCAGCGCCGCAACCCAGGGAGGCACGAAACCCATGAGTGCCAGGGGTATCACCGACAGATTATAAGCCAGTGCCCAGAACAGGTTCTGGCGAATGACCCCGGAAACCTTGCCCGCATAGTTGAAGATGACCGGCAGCGACTGCAGATCGTTGCTTACCAGAGTGGCATCCGCGGCGGACTGCACCACGGTATCTACCGGGTTGAGCGCCAGCGACAGATCCGCCACGGCCAGGGCACCGGTATCATTCAGACCATCCCCGACCATCAGGACCCGGTGACCTGCTCGCTGCAGTTCACGGATGCCCGCAATCTTCATCTCCGGAGACATGTTGATCCGCGGTGCCAGTCCCAGATCACGAATCATGCTGGCACCCCTGGCGGAGTTGTCTCCAGTGAACACACAAACCTCACCGCCGCGCTGCACCAGTTTCGCCTCGAAATCCCTGACCGCGCCGCGAGCGCCCTCGCGCAACTGGTCCTGAAACGCCATCCATGCAACGGATTCACCCTCACGGGAGAGCAGGACCCAGTTGTGATTGCTGTCCGGACGCTGCTCGCCGCTGCCCGCCGCAAACTCCGGCTTGCCCAGCCGGTACCTTTTGCCATCGATCACCCCTTCCACACCGAATCCCGGCACAACGGATCTGTCGGTGACCTCGAAGGTGCCTGCAGCCAGGTGCATCACAGCCAGCGCAACCGGATGCTGGCTGCCACTTTCCAGGGAGGCGGCAATATTCATGACTTCAGCTTCCGCCAGGTGCTCATTAACCAATCGCAACTCAACCAGCGTGAGACGACCGGATGTCAAAGTGCCGGTCTTGTCGAAAACCACCGTGTCAGCTGTGGCCAGCTGTTCAAGAAACTGGCCGTTGCTGATCAACAGTCCCATTTTCCTGACCGCGCCACTGGCCATGGTATAAGCCACCGGTGTTGCCAGCGACAACGCACAGGGGCAGGAAACCACCAGCACCGACAGCGCAATAACGAAGAAATCCGGATTACCGGCCAGATACCAGTACAGCCCGCTGGCCGTTGCAAGCCCAAGGACCACCACCACAAAGTACCGCGCAATCTGGTCTGCCAGGATGGCAAAGCGGGGTTTGAATGCCGATGACTGGCGATAAAGATCAGAAAGATGTGAGATAACCCAGGCAGCCCGGTCGGCTTCCACCCTGATGATGACCGAGCCTTCCAGTAAAGTTGACCCCGCCAGCAACCGACTGCCGGCCTGCTTGTTCACTGGCTCTGATTCACCGGTGAATGCAGATTCATCAGCCGAGGCACTGCCATCGATGACAATGCCATCAGCCGGGACCGGATCACCGGCAATGACCCGCAGTTCATCACCGGCACGCAGCTCATCAACCGATCGCCACTCGCCGCTGGCAAGCCTGGCAAGATCCGGCAGCAGGTGATCACCGAGCGTTTCCTCCACGTGGAAATTGCGGCGGGCACTGACCTCAAGAAAACGGCCGGTCAGCAGGAAAAACGTGAACATGCACGCCGAATCAAAGTACACCTCACCTGACTGGGTCAATGTGTGGAACACGCTGAGACTCCAGGCAGAAAGAATCGCCAGTGATACCGGCACATCCATACCCGGCGACATCTGCCTGATGTCCCGCCATGCACCCCGATGAAACGGCAGGGCACTGTAGAATACAACCGGTGTCGCAATGACCAGCGCTGCCCAGCGCATCAGCGATTCATAGTCAGCCTCGATGCCCTGCGGACCCGAGACATAGCCAGCCAGGGCAAACATCATCACCTGCATCATGCCGATACCGGCAACGCCCAGCCTGGCCAGCAGCCCCTTTCTTTCCCGGGCCAAGAGCACAAGACCCTCATTGGCGCGATCCGGTGTAGCCGGATAGCCCATGGTCTGCAGCCTGTCGATGATCGTACCGGTTGTCGCATCGGAATCGGCAGTGAAAGAAAGTCGTTTCTCTGCATAGTTAACATTGATGTCCCGAACACCGGCGAGCTCGTTCAGCGCCTTCTCAACCTTCAGCGCACAGCCCGCGCAACGCAGGTCAGGCAAGAGGTAATGCGCCGGTTGCCCAGGGACCAGATCAGTCGTGTGAGACAGATCATTCATCAGGCACCATCCTCAACGACGCCAGTGGCGACTCAACCCGCTGCCGCAATCGCCAGCCATTCAGTGGATCCCTGATTTCAAGATACCAGACGCCTGGTTGGCTCAGCATGGTTGACAGCGCGGCAGACTGCGCCGTGTACCTGTCATCAATGCGGTTCAACGGAACCGTTAGATCCTTGCTGCGATCAGTAACGTGATACGCCGACAGCACCAGCTGATCGCTGCCCGCAGCAACTGACATCACCAGTCCATCAGGGGTCATGACCAGCATTTCCGCCGCTGCCGACATCTCCCGGGCACGCCCGTCCTGCTGGAGCAACTGGTTGATTCCCATGCCTTCCTTGTAATAGTCATCAACCACCAGATCATCCGGAGAAGTATTGGCCGAAACAAACATCACAATACCGAACGCCACAGCGGAAAACGGTACACAAAAAACAAACCAGACCCAGGGATGGCGGTACCAGGGCTGACTGACAGCGGTTGCGTTCTCTGCAATATCAATGTGCATGCTCATGGTGTTCTGCCTGATCCGCTATTCCAGTGGTCTCGGTCCGATGAATGTGCTCTTGCTGTCTGCCTGGATCACAGCATCAGTGCTCTCAACGTGGAAGCTTATCGTTGTATTTACCGTGTCCAGCTGATCAGGACTAACCAGCAGGTTGACAGAGACATCTTCGATCTCCCCGGCGCGAACGGCAACGGGTGTTGCTGGTATGATCCGGTAGCCTGGCAGCCCCGAAACGCTGATTGCAAACTCATGGTCTGTCTTGTCCATGTTGATCACGCGCAGGGTATAAACGTTCTGAATGAACCCACCGGGGACTTCCTGGAACAGTTGCCCCCGTGCGCGAATGACGTCCAGCTCAAGGGGAACCCGCGTAACCAGAACCGTTGAGATGGCCGTTACCATCACCAGCAGCGCAATCGCGTAGCCAATCAGCTTGGGTCGTTTCCAGGTCCAGCCTTTGCCATCCAGTTGATTCAGCGTCGTGTAACGCACCAGGCCCCGCTCGTATCCCATCTGGTCCATGATGGAGTCGCAGGCGTCCACACACAGGGCGCAGTTGATGCATTCGTACTGGAGTCCATCCCGGATGTCGATCCCCGTGGGACACACCTGGACACACATGGTGCAGTCAATACAGGAACCCTTGCCCAGCTGCGCCGGATCCTCCCCCCGCTTGCGGGCACCGCGGGGCTCACCGCGAGCCTCGTCGTAGGAAACGATCAGGGTGTCCCGGTCAAACATGGCTGACTGGAAACGGGCATAGGGGCACATGTACTTACAGACCTGTTCCCGCATCCAGCCGGCGTTGATGTATGTGGCGGCGGTGAAAAAGCAGACCCAGAAACCCGCTACCAGGGGCAGGTTGAAGTTGTAACCGTCGACCAGCAGGTTGCGCATGCCATAGAAATAGCTGACAAAGGTCAGGCCTGTTAGAAAAGCGAAACCGATCCACATGCCATGCTTGAGTGACCGACGCCAGAGCTTCTCAAGATTCCAGGGCTGTTTGTCCAGGCGCATGCGCTGATGACGGTCGCCTTCTGCTGTCTGCTCAGCCCACATGAAGATTGCCGTCCACACCGTCTGCGGGCAGGTATAACCACACCAGACACGGCCCAGCAGCGTCGTCACAAAAAACAGGCCGAAAGCCGCGACCATCAGGGACCAGGCCAGCAGCACAAAATCCTGCGGCCAGAATGTCAGCCAGAAGATATGAAATTTGCGCTCGGGCAGGTCAAACAGGATCGCCTGGTGACCATCAACAGTCAGCCAGGGCAGCAGGAAATAGCCAATCAACAATGGCCAGCCGGTGTAAAGCCGGATGTTCTGGTAGACCCCTTCTATCCGGCGTACATAGATTTTCTCACGCTTCTCATAAAGATTGAGAACGCGGGAATCAGTTCCTTCGGGTAGCAGTTTCGTCAAGGCTTTGGGCCTCCCTCCTCATCATTGTTCCGCGGAGAGACTCTTCACATAGCCAGCCAGAATATGAACCTTGTCTTCGCCAAGACGTTCCCCGAACGCCGGCATGACACCATTGCGACCATGCTTGAGCACATGGGCAATTCGCAGCCGCGAGCCGCCATAGAGCCAGATATCATTGGTCAGGTCAGGCGCGCCAAAGATCTTGTTACCCTTGCCTTCAGGACCGTGACAGGCGATGCAGAACATGGCGTACTGGGACTGCCCCTGGGCAGCAAGATCCGCATCGACCCCTTCGCGGCCAGAAAGCTGAAGCACATACTCGGTCACCTGCTCAACGCCCGCTTCACCCAGTGCGTCGCCCCAGGCAGGCATAGCCGCCATGCGCCCATGAAGCAGGGTTACCTTGATATCCTCATCCTCGCTGCCCCAGATCCACTCGCTGTCAGTCAGGTTGGGAAAACCGAAACTGCCCTGCGCATTGGCGCCGTGACACACGGTACAGTTGGAGGCGAAGATCCGCCGCCCCATATTCCTGGCAGCAGGATCAGCAGCGAGTTCTGCGAGCGATTTGTCACGGTACTGCGCATAGAGAGGTCCGAACTTTCGATCAGCCGCATCCTGGGCTTCCTCCAGTTGGCCGACAGAGGTCCATTCGCTGATTCCGCCGAAGTTGCCAAGACCCGGGTAATACAGCAGATAACCCGCTGCAAAAACGATCGTCAGGATAAACCACCAGAACCACCAGGCAGGCAGGGGATTATCCAGTTCCTGGATGCCATCATAGTCATGGCCCGTCGTCTGGCCGGGATTGTCGATACTGCGATTCAGATACAGCAGCAGAAAAAAGCCAATCATGGAACCAATGGTTCCAATCGTTACAAACAGGCTGAACCCGGTACTCATGATGATTCATCCTTCTTCTGCTTGGACTGCACCTCGTCTTCCAGGAACGGAAGGGATGCAGCCTCTTCAAAATACGATTTTCTGGACGGGCCATAGGCCCAGTAAGTCACTGCCAGGAATGCAATCATGCAGAAAACAGTCGACAGCCCGCGCAGGTCAGACATCTCCATCGGCTCACCTCCTGTTCTTGATCACGGTGCCCAGCTGCTGAAGATAGGCAATCAGGGCATCTGCCTCTTTCTTGCCTTCAACCTGCTCAGCCGCTGTCGCGATCTGTTCGTCTGTATAGGGAACGCCCAGCGCCTGCAGTGCGCGCAGCTTGGCGGGCGTTACCGTGGCATCAATCTCATCCTCAAACAGCCAGGGGAATCCGGGCATGTTCGACTCGGGTACCACTGACCTCGGATCATTGAGATGCGCACGATGCCATTCATCACTGTACAGACCGCCTACCCTGGCAAGATCAGGGCCGGTGCGCTTTGAACCAAACAGGAATGGGTGGTTGTAAACCAGCTCACCAGCGACACTGTAGTGCCCGTAACGCTCAACCTCGGCACGCAGTGGGCGAATCATCTGGGAATGGCACACATTGCAGCCTTCCCGAATATAGATATCACGTCCCTCAAGCTGCAGGGGCGTCAGGGGTTTGAGCCCCTCGATGGGTTCCTGCACGACCTTCTGGCTCATCAGGGGAATAATCTCTACGATGCCCCCAAAGCTGACGGCCAGCAGGATCAGCACCATCATCACGCCAATGTTCTTTTCAATGAAATCGTTCATGCCGCAGCCTCCTTTGTCACCGTGCTGCCGGCTCTTGCAGTCATCCAGACGTTGTAGGCCATCAGGAGCATGCCCACAAAGAAGATGCCACCGCCGATAAACCGCACCACGTAACCCGGGAAACTGGCCTCAACTGACTCTACAAAACTGTAGGTCAGGGTGCCGTCGCTGTTGACCGCACGCCACATCAGACCCTGCATCAGACCGTTAACCCACATGGATGCGATGTACAGTACCGTGCCGATGGTGGACATCCAGAAGTGCAGATCGATCAGCCTGACGCTGTACATCTCACCCTGCTTCCTGCCAAACAGGATTGGCAGCAGGTGATACATCGCGCCGATGGATATCATTGCGACCCATCCCAAAGCCCCTGAATGTACGTGCCCTATTGTCCAATCTGTATAGTGAGAGAGAGCGTTCACAGATTTTATGGACATCATCGGACCCTCAAAGGTCGACATGCCATAGAAGGACAGGGAGACAATCAGGAACTTCAGGATGGGATCGCTTCGAATCTTATCCCAGGCACCTGAGAGCGTCATGATGCCGTTGATCATGCCACCCCATGAGGGTGCCAGCAGGATGAGAGACATCGCCATGCCCAGGCTCTGTGCCCAGTCAGGCAGTGTCGTATAGTGCAGGTGATGGGGACCGGCCCAGACATACACCGCAATCAGTGCCCAGAAATGCACCACTGAAAGTCGATAGGAATAGACCGGCCGCTCGGCCTGCTTGGGGACAAAATAGTACATGATGCCGAGGAAACCGGCGGTCAGGAAAAACCCGACGGCGTTATGCCCATACCACCACTGCACCATCGCATCCACGCTGCCGGCGTAGATGGAGTAGGACTTGGTCAGGGTAACCGGCAACGCCAGGCTGTTAAAAATGTGCAGGATAGCGACAGCGATGATAAACGCCGAGAAAAACCAGTTCGCCACGTAGATATGCCGGGTTTTTCGCTTCAGGATCGTACCGAAGTACAGGATCGCATAGGCGACCCACACGATGGTAATCAGGATGTCGATGGGCCACTCGAGTTCCGCGTATTCCTTGGAAGTTGTCAGCCCCAGCGGCAGGGTCACCGCAGCCGATACAATCACCAGTTGCCAGCCCCAGAAAACGAAGGCAGCCAGCTTGTTGGACAGCAACGCGGCCTGGCAGGTTCGCTGCACAATATAAAGTGAGCAGGCAAACAGCGCGCACCCGCCAAAGGCAAAGATCACCGCATTGGTGTGCAGCGGACGCAACCGCCCGAAATGCAGCCAGGGCAAGTCGAAATTCAGCGCCGGCCAGGCCAGCTGTGCGGCAATCACCACACCCACCAGCATGCCCACGATACCCCAGACCACGGTCATTACCGCGAACTGCTTAACTACCTTGTAGTTGTATTCGATGTTGGAATTTTCCATACGTCACTACCCTGGAAACGCTGCGCAGAATACCAATCCTCATGACGCAACTTGTTGACTTATGTCATAAACCGAAAAGATATCCAGCGACCCTGCACATCTTTTTCGATGATAGTGGTAACGCCCGGAGTTCCCGCTGCTGTAGACCCCCTGCAGCCCGTTCATATTAAATTGTTCTAATATAAAGAACTACCCCATTCCGGAGATAAACAGGCAAGCCCTGGCACAAAGTTCTGCCCAATTGGAAACATTCTGCCCCTGCTGAATCGCGAATTCAGTAAACTGCGTCTCATGCTGGTACAAGCCAAAGACATGCGGGTCACGATTCCCGCGCTGATGTTCGATCCACAGTTCTATGTATTCGACTTCGCCATCAAGAGTGAACTGACCAAGTTCCTGATTGTTGAAGAGAAAAACCTGGACCTGGCGCCTTTCATCGACAACCGTTTCGAACCCATCGCCCAGGGCTACCTGACTGTCTCGACACGCGAGCTGTTTGCCCTGGAATCCCAGCACGATATCGAGCGCCCCCGGGCCGGCTTTATTTTTCACCACGCTTTCGTCTGCTCAACCCTGCTGTCGCGAAGCCTCGGCGCTGCCGATGCTTTTTTTGCACTCAAGGAACCCTGGATAGTCCGGCGTCTGGCGGACTTCAAGCGGGCCCGGGGGAACAGAACCCCTGGCAGGCAATGGCGCGAGATGTTCACGGGTTATACAGCGCTGCTGGAGAAGAACTATGCCACCGGCAGACGCCCCGTCATCAAGGCGACGAACGTGGCCAACAACCTGCTGATCGACAAACTGCGGTTCATGCCCGGGCATCCGGCGCTCTACCTCTACTCCGGTCTTGAAGACTTCCTCATCTCGAACCTGAAGAAACCGGAGGACACCCGGCGCAAGATGCCGGGTCTGGCGCAGGCGTTCATGACCGACGAGAATTTTGTCCAGCGGTATCCGGCGTTCTGCGACCTGGGCCGGCTATCCTTCCTGCAGGTTTGCGCCCTGATCTGGGTCGCTAATCTGGACACGGTCAGCCGGAACCTCGAAGCCCATCCTGACGCACGCTTCAAAAGCCTGCTAATGGACGACCTGCTGGCCGATACCCGCACCCGGGTCGCGGCACTGTCAGAGTTTTTTGGCCATCAGGCCTCAGCGGAAGACCTGGGGCTGATGACAGCAGATTCGATCATGGGCGCTGACGCAAAACACCAGGAGCAGGCGTACAGCACCACGATAAAACGCACCGAGGCAGAACAGGTCCGCCTGAAGCATCAACGGGAGATCGACCAGGCACTGACCTGGATCGGGCCGCTGGCTGATGACCTCGGCCTGATGGAGACGCTGCAGCGATATCGACTTTGAATCCGGTTCCACAGGCCAAACCGGACCAGTGGACGCAATTGGGCAATCAGCACCCGTGCCGGCCGATACGGAAGATTCGTCTATTGACATTGACCAAAGTGATCAAAGTCTCTCTCCCCCAGGAAACGATGCCCTGCAGACCAGATCTGGCAAGGGTTGCACGCCATACACGTGAGGCTTGACAGGTTCCTGTCATCAACAGAACATAACTCTCTCTTAGATCTTCCGGTTTCTCCTGTATGACCTATTGTCTGGGTATCGCCACAGAGGCGGGCCTTGTATTTGTTTCTGATTCACGGACCAATGCGGGCGTGGACATGGTCAGCACCTACAGCAAGATGTATGGCTTCGGTGTGCCCGGTGAGCGTCAGTTTACGCTGCTCACCTCAGGTAACCTGGCCACATCGCAGTCAGTCATGCGACGGATCAAGAAAGACATCAAGACTGGCGCCAGCACCAACCTGCTGAAGATGAAACACATGACCGATGTCGCCGAGTATATTGGTGACGTCAGTCGTGAGGAACAGGAACGCAGCGCCCAGCCAGGCATCAACGTGGAATCCTATTTTATTGTTGGCGGCCAGATCCTTGACCACCGGCCCACTATCTTTATGGTCTACCCGCAGGGAAACTATATCTCGACGTCAAACGACACCACCTATCTGCAGATCGGCGAAACCAAGTATGGCAAGCCTATCCTGGATCGAATACTGTCACCCCAGGTCAGCCTCGAAACCGCCGCCATGTGTGCGATGGTATCCATGGACTCAACCATGCGCAGTAACCTGGGTGTCGGGCCGCCCGTTGAACTCTCGGTCTATGATGCCGGCTCACTGCAGCCCGGTCGCTACTATCGATTCGAAGAGGACAGCGAATACCTGCGCCAGCTGAAAAAGAGCTGGGACAAGCTGCTCAAGGAAGCCTTCAAGAAACTGCCACCCGTTGCCTGGTCAAGCACCTGGGACCGCCAGGAAGAGGATGGGTCCCAGGAAGCATCCTGACCGGCTGAAACACATTCACCGGTAACCCGCCCTATGGCTATACAAGTTGCACTCAAGCACTACACCGACTACACGTTTGATCGTGCCGTGTCGGTGATGCCGCATGTCGTTCGCCTTCGGCCTGCCCCCCATTGTCGTACACCCATCAAATCCTACTCCCTGAAGGTCGAACCCGGTGATCACTTCATCAACTGGCAGCAGGACCCCTTCGGCAATTACCTGGCCCGCTTCGTGTTTCCCGAGAAGATGCGCAGCCTGCGTATCCATGTGGAACTGATTGCCGAACTGATTGTGATCAACCCGTTCGACTTTTTCCTGGAAGAAACTGCCGAACACTATCCCTTCCGCTACGACAAGCTCCTGAAAGCGGACCTGGCGCCCTATCTGAAAATCACTGACAAAGGTCCCCTGCTCCAGGCATGGCTGGCCGGCGTCAGCCGCCGAAAGAAGCAGCCGATT
>JAQCAK010000027.1 GCA_027621895.1 Pseudomonadota bacterium
CCCCGCCACTCAGATCCGTCAGCCGTCATCTCTGGATTCTCAAACGCCAGCCCGACGGCCGCTGGAAGATCGCCCGGGATATCTGGAACACGCCCAAACCAGCCAGATAGTATTCAAGACATGAAAGAATTCGACTTCGCGGTCGGCCAGACCAACCCGCAGACCTTTCCGCTGGCAGCTTTTCGTGAGGCTGCCGATCGGGCTATTCAGCGGGAGTTCGAGAGTTTTAACCAGTATCCGGGTGTCAAGGGCCACGAGGGCCTGCGGCGACTGATGGCTGCCCGGGAAAGTGAACGGGAGGGCGTGCCGGTAGATCCGGAATGTATGGCCCTGACCAATGGCAGCATGCAGGCGGTGACCCTGGTCGGCCAGGCGTTGATGGCGCAGCGCGGTGATGTGGTCGTCACCGAGGAATAAACCTACTCGGGAACCATCAGCGCATACCGCGGGATCGGCCTTGAAATGGTCGGTATCCCCATGGACGAACAGGGCATGCGCATGGATTGCCTGGCAGACACGCTGGAGCAGCTGTGCGCAGAGGGACGCAAACCGCGCTTTATCTACACCCTGACGACCTACCAGAATCCGACCGGGACCTGCATGCCGGCATCCAGGAAGCGCGAATTGATTGCCCTGGCGAAACGCTACGATGTGCCACTCGTGGAAGACAACTGCTACGGCGATGTGCATTTCGAGGGTCCCGTCGCACCGGCACTGTTTGCGATGGACCAGGATGCGACAGCGCCCGCGCAGCACGTTTACATCGGTTCCCTGTCGAAAATCTTCGCGCCGGGGGTTCGACTGGGGTACCTCTGTGCAGCGGAGCCGCTGTTCAGCCAGATCACCGGACAACGCTTTGATGCCGGCAGTAATACGTTTGCCGCCGCGGTGCTGGCGGAGTTTTACAGGGACGGCATTGCGTCACATGTTGGGCATACGACGCCTGCCTTAATCAGAAAGCGCGATCTGCTGCTCGATGCCCTGGTGGCAAACCTCTCGGACCAGTGCCTCTGGTCCCGACCGGCGGGTGGCTTGTTTCTGTGGCTGAGACTGCCGGCGGATACGGATCTCGAAGCACTCCGGCAGCTGACCGCGGCGCGGGGGTTTTACTATGCGCCGGGCCGGGATTTTCACGTGGCAGGCAAAGATGTTCCCTATCTTCGGCTGGCTTTCGGGCACGTGCCTGATGAATTGATCAGCGAGGGGGTTGGTATTCTGGCGGAGTGCATTACGCGCTGTCGTACCAGCAACGCCGCACGAGGGTTCGATACGCTTTTCGACTAACTGCCGCGCATGGTCAGCTGGCTGCCATCAATCTCGCGAATGCCTGTCTGCGTGATCATCACCCAGACCAGGTAGACCAGGAACAGGGACACGGCAATGGCGATGGCAGCGGACACATGGGTGAAGCTGGCAATAGCGCCACTGAACAGCCCGCCCAGCGTCGCGAGGTTGTAGGTGACCGTATGCAGCCCCATGACCCTGCCGCGCAGCCGGTCCGGTACCTCCAGTTGCAGCACGGTCGTCGACGTAATCATAAAGATGGAGATAAAGACCGCGGCACAGAAAGCGCTGCCCAGGGCCATGAAATAGGCGCCGGGCAATCCTGACCAGCTGACGGCCGCAAACAGGTACACAAATCCGCAGGCCACAGCAGCAGACAGCAGCATGGCCCTGCCCAGCCGATGGGAGTCCTGCAACGAGCCGGACAGGACGGTACCCAGTATCGCGCCCATGCCACCCGCGGACAGCAGGTAGCCGTATCCCTGCTCTGCCACATCCAGCAGATCTGCGAAGGCGGGCATCAGCTGCATGTAGGAGCCGGCGAAGAAAAACAGGCTGTACGACAGGGTCATCAGAATCAGAAAGGTCCGCTCGGTCACAATAAAACGCACACCCTCGGCGATCTGCCCCAGCGTTGAAGAGACATGAGACAGATCCACAACCGGCCTGTGAACTCTCAGCGTGGTCAGCACAAGGCACATGGCGAAAAAGCCCGCAGCACAGCAGGCAAACAGAACCCAGGTATCGAACACAGCGATGATGATGCCGCCAAGGGCAGGCATGACCATGCGGGTTGACTGCCAGATCACGGTTGTCAGTGAGACCGCACTCATCATGTTTTCCCGCTCAATCAGGTAGGGGAATATGGCGTTGCGCGCAGGCCAATCGAAACCGGTGATCACGGATATCACCCCGGCAATCAAAATGACATTCCAGACGGTTGCCTGACCGGAGAAGTCCAGCCAGGTCAGCAGGCTCAGCAGCAGGGCGGTCAGGGAACAGGTGATGATCAGCAGCAGGCGCTTGTCCCAGCGATCAGCCAGTGCACCACCGAACAGTGAGGTCAGAATGGCCGGCAGTCCGGAAGCACCGCTCAGGTAGCCCAGTGCGAGCGCGCTGCCGGACAGCTCGTAAACCAGCCATCCCAATCCCATGATCTGCAACTGTGTGGCGCCCACTGAAGAAAAAGACGCCAGCCAGAATCGAAGAAACTGGGGATGGCGCAGGGCACTGAACCGGGACGAACGCATCGTTGAATCACTCATCCGGCCACTGTAACCCAAAACCGTCCTTCAGAACCGCCCAATGGATCAGGCCCCGGGTCCTGCGATGGAACGAGGTCTCAGTGAGATGGATGCGAAATACCCGGACGGCGGGAAGGCTATAATCCCCCTCTGAAATCGCTGTGTTGATAGGGTCAGCCTTTGCAGTTCCAAATCTCCGAACGCATTTACCGGAACTCGAACTACCAGTTCTGGATTCTGCAGATGATCGGCTGGACAGGCTGGGGCACCCTGTTTGCGATTCGTGACGCCTACTGGGGTCAGCCCTACGAACGCATTCTGCTGCTGATTGTTGACGCTATTGCAGGCGTGCTGCTGACCACAGCGCTGCGGTACATCTACCGTGCCGTGTGGGAACGTCCGGTCTACCAGCGGATTATTACGGTGCTGGTCGCGTCCTATCTCGTGGCGGCGATCTGGCAACCGGTCAAAAACTACTCCCAGTTTTACTACTACTCGGATTTCGAACTGATCAACGAGTACGGCGTGATGGGATATTTCGGTGGCATCATCGGCTATTCCTACTTCCTGATGCTTGGCTGGAGTGGACTGTATTTCGCCCTGAAGTTCTACCGGCTGCTGCAGAGGGAGATCGAACGGAGTATCCGTGCAGAGTCCCTGGCCCACGAATCACAGCTGCGAATGCTTCGCTACCAGTTGAATCCGCACTTCCTCTTTAATACGCTGAATGCGATCTCGACGCTGATCCTGGATAAGAATACCGAGTCCGCAAATGAAATGTTGGGCAAACTCAGCCACTTTCTGCGCTATTCCCTGGACAAGGATCCGATGCAACGGGTGGACCTCGAGCATGAGATCAATACCATGAAGCTCTATCTTGAGATAGAGCAGGTCCGGTTTGATGAACGGCTGTCGGTGAATATCAAGGTAGATGACGCGTCACGGAAGGCACTGGTACCCAGTTTGATTCTTCAGCCATTGATAGAGAACTCCATCAAGTATGCGGTTGCCGCCAGCGAAACCGGTGGCACCATTTCAATCTCCGGAGAGCAGGTCGACGGTGAACTGAAGCTTATCGTGGCTGATGACGGACCCGGCATCGAGATTCAGAAAGGCAAGCCGAAGAAGGCAAGCGGTGTCGGTCTGGCGAATACTCGCGACAGGTTGCAGCAGCTCTATGGCAAGTCCCACAGCTGCAATTTCCGGAAAGTGGAACCACACGGGCTGGCAATAGAAATACGGATTCCGTTCGAGACAGAAAAATGACTGAACCTTTGAAAGCGATAATCGTTGACGATGAGTCCCTGGCACGCAAAGGTCTGAAATTGCGCCTGGATGAAATGGATGGTGTGGAAGTGATTGGGGAATGCGGCAACGGCCGTGAAGCCCTGAACATGGTTGCGGAACTGGAACCGGACCTGGGTTTTCTGGATATCCAGATGCCGGGTATGACAGGTTTTGATGTGATCTCGAAGATGCAGCAGGACGACATGCCGCTGATCATCTTTGTGACCGCTTACGATCAGTACGCGATCGACGCCTTTAACGTCCACGCCGTGGATTACCTTCTGAAACCCATCGAGAACACCCGATTGAAAGAGGCCGTTGACCGGGCCTGCGCCCATAGGGCGGCAGATGGCGCGGTCACCGACAAGCAGCGACTGTTGGAACTGATCATCAGCATCACGGGCAAATCGGAGCATTCCATCTCCCAGCTGCTCAAGGACCATACGGGCGTCAAGTCCTATCCGGACAAGATTGCCATCAAGGACACCGGTGAAACGACCCTGGTGAAAAGCGCAGATATCGACTGGGTAGACGCGGCCGGTGACTACATGTGTATCCACGCCAATGACGAAACCCACGTCATGCGAATTACCATGAAGGAACTGGAGCAGCAGCTGGATCCTGCCCAGTTCCAGCGCGTGCATCGCAGCACCATCGTCAACCTGAACCGGGTCAGCAAGGTTTGTTCCCATATGAATGGAGAATTCCACCTCATACTCGACAATGGTGCATCCATCAAGATGAGCCGTTCCTATAAAGAGAAAGTGAAGCACTTTTTCTGATGTCCGATCGCTGACTCTCAGGCAGCTGTCGTGTCTGCGGCTGTTTTCCATGCCGCAGAAGGTTACGTCTCTAATGCAGTGGTTATTGCTCGCAGCACGCAATCGCTGGATCTGTACGCAAAAAAAACCCGGCGCGAGGCCGGGTTTTTTAAATTGCAGGTGGAATATCGGATTGTTAAAACGAATAGCTCAATTCAACACCGTAACGGCGGCCCTGGTTAAGGCTGCCCACTGCGAACAGCGGTTCAACCGGCGTAAATACCTCTATACGCTCGTCTGTCAGGTTGATGCCGAAGGCAACCACTGACCAATTCTCGGTGAAGTAACCAATCGAAGCGGTAAGATCTTCGCGTTTGGCCACTCGACCCAAATCGGTATTGAGTAGATTCGATTCGACTTCATCGATCTCTGTCCACTTGGTATAGATCTCAAGGTTACCCTGACCAATCTGGAATGTTGCCGTGCCACCGAGACCGATGGTGTACTTCGGCGCATTTCTGGGTGTCAGGAAACTGGCATCTTCAATAATCGTCTGACCATCGCTCGTATTGATGTCAGTGAAGAATTCATCGTAGCTGGCATCCAGATAACCGTAGTTGAGAAATACCCGGAGGTTCTCGTTTACGACAAACTGGGTTTCGAGCTCGTAACCCTTGTACTCGGCGTCAGCAGCGTTAGAGAACACGGTGGCGACTGTCTGGGTGGTCGGGTCGACCTGCACCGAGGCTTCCTGCTTGTCGATGAAGTCGTTCTGGAATAGAGAGACGTTCAGCAACAGTCGGTTGTTCAGCAGTGTGGCCTTGTAGCCCAGTTCATATGACTCGGAGATTTCCGGTTCATACTGGTCGCGATTGAAGTCCCTGACATTCTGGTTGACGCCGAAGAAGCCCCCTGAGTGGAAACCTTCAGAATACGAACCATACACAATGGCGTCATCATTCAGCCGGTAAGTCAGCCCGATCTTGGGAGAGACCTCTGTCCAGGTCTTATCGAGATTAGCAAAGTCATAGTGAGCTCGATTACGCTGGCGTTCAATGGCAGTCAGGTAGGCCTGGCCGGCAATGAAATCTTTTTCCTCACGCGTCCAGCGGATACCGGCCGTCAGGGTCCAGTTCTCAGCGAAATTCCAGTCGCCCTGGGCAAATACAGCGTAGGAAGTCGTTTCCTGGGTCTCGAACAGTATCTGTGCAAGGCTCGTTGTATTTGTCGGATAGCTGGCTATCTCACGGTCGCAGGCCACGCCGAAAATATTGACATCTGCCTGGCATGCCTCCCAGTTTGGCTGGGGTGAGAGCGCCGGACCGAACAGAATTCCCCAGAACTGACCTCCAGTTGCCCAGTCCTGCTCAAACTCGTTCTGGAAGTAGTAGAGGCCAGTCGTAAAGCTGAAGTTCTCATACTTACCATCAATACGAAGTTCTTCGCTGAATTGGTCATATTCGTTCCATCGCTCGATCGTGATGAAAGGTGCTGCGGAGCCATCGAAGTCATAGATTCGATACTCGTCCATCTGACGATAGCCGGTTGTAGAAACCAGTGTCAGGTTTTCGTTCAGCTCGTACTTCATGTTGAGCGTAAAGGCATCGGTGACCAACTCTGCCTGATTTTCTGTATCGTTTTCCGAGTACTTTGGCGTTGCCTTGCTGGTTCGACAGCCGTTGGCAGGGAAAAAGATACAGGTCAGGAAGCCACCTGTGAAGTCGCTGTCATTCGGGTCAGTTGGTGGATCCAGTACTCCTGGAGCAGCGTTGTAGTTTGTATTGAATGAAGACAACTGACTCTGGTCGTCAAACCTTTCAGCCGTGAAGGTCGCTTCAAACCGATCGTTTGGCGTCCACAGGAAGGTTGCACCGTAATTCATGTAGTCGGTCTCACCGGTGTTTCCCCCGATGGTGATATTCTTCATGAAGCCATCATCCTCGATGGAGGTTGCAAAGAATTTAGCAGCAAGCTGATTCTCGACGAGCGGGGTGTTAACGACTGCTCGCAGTTCCTGCTGTCCGTCTTCCCCCAGGGTTGCTTTGACGCGAGCGCCAAACTCGCCGGTCGGCCTGGATCGAATAACATTAATGACACCACCCACGGTGTTCTTGCCGAACAGTGTGCCTTGTGGTCCTCGGAGCACTTCAACCCTTTCAAGGTCAAAGTTTTCCAGAACCTGGCCTGCCAGTGAACCCAGATAGATGCCATCTATCATCACGCCGATAGGTGCATCGAACGAGTTGTCATCTGTTCGGGTGGGACTGATACCGCGGATGTTGATGACCGCGCCACCACCACCCCGACTTCCATCACGCCCAATTGTGACGTTGGGAGCGAAACCGGTCAGGTCTGTCAGGTTACGTACGGTTGAATTTTGGAGTTCTTGTGAGATGGCCGTCATGGCAATCGGGATATCTTGAGATGACTCTTCCTGCTTCCGCGCTGTCACCGTGATTTCTTCAATGGTCAGGCTTCTCTTTTCTGCCGCATGGGCAAATGAAAAGAGGCAGCCGCTTAACACTACTGATGCAATGGGGATTAGCCTAAGTTGCATTGGATCCCCCGTTATTATGTTTATAGTTTCACTACTTGTTCACGTAGCTGGGGTCTATCTTTTTGGAAAAGGCAGGGGTAAGTCAATGAATAGTCTAAAAACCCTTCAAATTTCGTCCAGCGTTATGTTGCATCGCGACAATACGGCACGATGAATGTCAATTAAAACAGGACGTGTTGTCGGTTTACCCGGGTAAACAGCGGTGTCTATGGGGTGCGTTAAGTTACCGTCTGGATTGACCGTTTTAAGACATCCAGGTGCGCGATGTAGTCCATCTATACCACCGGCCCTGAAACACGCTCAGGGCTAGCAGGGTATCGACCCAGCAGGAGTATCAATGCGGCACCGATAGTGAAAAAAACTGCGCCAATGAGAAAACCGTTGGCGTAACTTCCAGTTGCATCAAAAATGCCAGCGAACAGGGCCGGTGCAATGCCGGAAGCGAGTGCCAAAGCAGCATACAGGAAGCCGTAGATTCGAGCATAGTGTGCGAGCCCGAAGTAACGGGCTGCCAGGAAAGACATCAGGTCCAGTTCTGCACCCGCTGCAAATCCCAGCAACCCTGCTGCGATACAGGCAAGGATCAGACCGGGCTCGCCGAACAGGATCAGTGAACCTATAGCGGGCAGGAAAATGGCAACCGCACCCACACCGGGTGCCCACCATTTATCGACGAGATAACCAACCGACAGGCGACCGAAGATTACCATTAATCCAACCACGCTCGCCGCCGTCGCCGCGTGTTGTAGGCTGATACCCTGGTCAGTCAGTGCGGGTATGAGGTTGGGCAGCATGCCGGACATGGCGACATAAACCAGAAAGATGGAGGCCAGCAACACCCAGAATCGGTAGCCGCGTACAGCCTCGCCAAGTGTCAGCCCCCATTGCGATTCGTCGATTCTCTCCGGATCTATCGGTATCTCTTGGGGTTTGAAGAAAAGAAATACGAGTGGGGCAGCAAAAAGCGCGGGCAGAGCAGCGAGGCCGAGGTAAGCAGTTCGCCAGCCGAACATCTCGACGATATACACAGTGTATTGAGGAAGGGCGATACCACAAATACCGGTGCCACTCAGGATGATGCCCAGCGCCAGACCGCGTTGTTTAAAAAAGATTGCTGTGACAGCACGTGTCCATGTGACGGGAATGGTGCCGGCACCCAGTAGTGCAATCAGGGTGTAGGCCAGGTAGAACATCCAGAGTTGGCCGTTGACCAGTGCAGGAAGAGACAGTGCGATGGAAAGACCAATAAGACCCACGAGAGCAACCGGCCGCGCACCGAAACGATCCACCAGCCAGCCGACTACGGGCGCAGTCAGCACGCCTGTACCGGTGCTGAAGAGCAGAGCAAGCTGAAACTCCGCGCGGGTCCACCCGAACTCTTCAGTGACCGGAACGACCAGCGCGCCTATGGAATAAAAGGGAATGACAATCGAGCTGCAGATCACACCAGCTGAAGCTGCCAGCAGCATGACCCAGTGCCTTGAAATTTCAGTCGATCGCACGAGTGTGTGGCATCCTGTAGATCGCAAATCGGGCATTGAGAATACACTGATCTGGGCTCTGCTACACTGAGAGCAAATCCAGCAAATGAATGTGCTTGCCAATGAGAACAACAATAAATGTCACGACGTTTGGTGATTTACTGGTACGGGCCGCCAATAAATGGCCGGATAATGACGCCCTGATATTTCCCGATCACCACCACACCTACGCTGAACTCCTTGCTGCCTCCGAAAAACGCGCTGCCAGTTTCATTGGCCTCGGTGTTAAACCAGGAGACCACGTCGGCATACTGATGGCGAACTGCCCTGAGTACATCGAATGTCTTATGGGTGCGCAGTTGATCGGTGCACTGGCCGTTCCGATGAATGCGCGTTACAAGCCGCCGGAACTTGCATACGTAGCCGAAAATGCTGATATCAAAGTGATTATCACTCACGATCGCATTTCAGAGTATGCCAATTTTGCCAGGTTGCTTGGCGATGCATTCGAGGAGAAATCCCCCGCTCATCTGCAGCACATGGTCATGTTGGGCGAACCTGCTCCGGGGTTGATGACTGAACAGGCGTTCATCGAAGCCGGGACGACAGTTGCCCAGGAACTGATAGAAACATGGCGAGGACAGGTTGCCCTGCGGGATCCGGCCATCATGATGTACACATCCGGGACCACGGCTAACCCCAAGGGTTGTCCACTCAGTCATGAAGTGCTGGTCAGAAACGGCATGAACATGAACAGTAGTCGATACTTCCTGAATGAAACAGATCGTTTCTGGGCACCCCTGCCAATGTTCCACATGGCATCGATCCTGCCACTGTTGTGCTGTATGGATGCTGGTGCTGCCCTGCTTTCGATGACGCACGTTGAAGCCGGGCAGGCCCTTAAAATGATGGAGCAGGAGAAAGCCACTATTGCCTTTCCTTCATTCCCCACGATAACCACGGACCTGATCAATCATCCTGATTTCAAGACTCGCGATCTCTCGCGGATTCGACGCATCAATAATGTAGCACCGCAGGATCAGCTTGATCTGTTTCAGAGAGCATTTCCCCAGGCTGTGCAGACTGGTGCCTACGGGCTTACCGAGGCAGGTGGGGTCATCGCCTTCAATCATCCCGACGAGCCGTTGGAGGTTCGGTTACGCACCTGTGGGAAACCCATGCCGGGGCTGCAGGCCAGGATTATTGACCCAGAGACACTGGAGCCGCTGCCTTTCGGTGAAAAGGGCGAAATTCTGCTGAAGGGATATTCTGTGTTTGATGGCTACTACAAGGCACCCGAAAAGAACTCAGAAGCCTTTTTGGATGGGTGGTTCCGCACGGGGGATCTCGCCCTGATTGATAAAGATGGATATATAGAATTTCATGGCCGTATCAAGGATATGCTGAAAGTTGGCGGCGAGAATGTCGCCGCACTGGAAATTGAATCCCTGTTATCAACCCATCCTGCCATCAACATGGCGCAGGTAATCGGTGTACCTGACCCTCGTCTCTCTGAAGTCGCCTGCGCTTACATTGAGTTGAAATCCAATCAGGTCGCGGATGAGCAAGAGATCATCGCTTACTGTAAAGACAAGATCGCCAGCTACAAGGTGCCTCGTTACGTCCGATTCGTTCAGGAATGGCCGATGTCAGCGACGAAAATCCAGAAGTTTGTATTGCGGGATTGGTTTGACAGGGAAAGCGACACTCACTGATATAGATAAATGTCCGGCCCGCAACCGACCCATTGGAGATCGGTCCAACTGGTCAGCCGACCTGGCAAGAACGGCTTGTGGCCGTGTTAGCCGATGGCGGGGGGATCGCGATGGATTCCCATGGTAATGTGTCGATGCCCTTCAATTCTTCAGGGATTTACCGGGCATTGATCGACAGGGAAGGCCATCTTTCTGTCGCGATCTTCCAATAAGAGAAGAGGTTCCTATGGTATCCGTACCCGCATCGACCCATGAAATCGACGCCGACTGGCTCACCGGTGCACTCAGTGCGGGTGCAGGACTGCAGTCTGCAGTCTCCTCAGTTGAAGTCGAAACCATCGGCGCCGGTGTTGGCCTGATGGGTGAGCTTGCCCGGCTTCACCTGCAGTTCGAGGGGCAGGAATCGCTCCCCGGGACCATCGTTGCCAAATGTGCGGCACAGAACGAAAACCGCCAGGTGGCGCAGATTCTGGATTTCTACAACCGGGAAGCCAACTTCTACAACCGGTTGGGTGAAGATTGCCCGTTGCGGATACCCCGCAGCTACTATGCGGATGTCAACCAGGAAACCTACGATTTCGTGCTGCTGATGGAGGATCTTGGCGA